>DATNQL010000870.1:0-3168 GCA_036704025.1 Stenomitos sp. | reverse complement strand
TGTATCCCGATCATCCTCTGGAATTAGTATTTGTTGAGTTACCTAATTTTCAGAAAGAGTTAACCGAACTAGAGACAATAACGGACAAATGGATTTACTTTATGAAACAAACCAATACCCTGGAGACAGTACCAGAATCCATGGGTGAAATACCAGAAATTCAGAAAGCCTTTAGAATTGCCAATGTTGCCAACTTAAGTCTCGAAGAATTGGAAGATTTAGAGAATCAGCAAATGTTTTTAGAAGACCAACGAGGAGCAATCCTCAAAGGCATAGAAGAAGGCTTACAGCAAGGTTTACAGCAAGGTTTACAGCAAGGCTTACAACAAGGCTTACAGCAAGGTTTACAGCAAGGACAAATCGAATTAATCCTACGTCTATTAGAGCGTCGTCTGGGAACAATCAGTCCTGAGAACCAAAACCGCATCCGTCAATTATCTGTTGAGCAATTAGAAAATTTAGCCGAGGCCGTGTTAGATTTTACCAGTACCGCAGAATTAACCGCTTGGTTGCAGGCTTAAATCCAGGTTTAAGGAGCATTAATTCAACAATTACTGCCAACAATGACGGCAAGATGAACAGTTGACAACGGGAAGCGGAGCGATCGCTCTTTCCGGACGAATTCTCCCCAAGAACCCAAGAGGCATTTCCAGAGGATTTACCATAGATTCAGTCCGAGGATTGCCTTACCTATGAGCTATTGCCTCAATCCTGATTGCCCTAGAGCTAGCAGCAACCCAATGGGGGCGAAATTTTGCCAGAGTTGCGGCTCTAAGTTACTCCTGCAAGGACGTTATCGCGCCCTTCAACTCATTGGACAAGGTGGCTTTGGCAGAACCTTCTTAGCGGTAGATGAAGAGCAAGCCGCAAAACCTCGCTGTGTAATCAAGCAATTTTTCCCACAAGCCCAAGGGATTGCCAACCGACAAAAAGCGGCAGAACTTTTTGAACAAGAAGCCGTGCGCTTGGAAGAGTTAGGCAAACATCCTCAAATTCCCGAATTAATCGCACATTTTGAGCAGGATAACCGCCAGTATTTAGTGCAGGAGTTCATTGAGGGGGAAAACTTATCCCAACTTCTCGAAGTCGAAGGCATTTTTAACGAAAAACAGATTCGAGATTTACTCCACAATTTGCTGCCTGTGGTTGAATTTATCCACACTCACAACGTTATTCACCGAGATATCAAGCCAGAAAACATCATTCGTCGCAATGATGGGCAATTGCTTTTGGTTGATTTTGGCGCGGCTAAATATGCTAAGGGAACGGCCTTTGCCAGAACCGGAACCGTGATTGGTTCAGCGGGGTATGCCGCACCCGAACAAGCTGGCGGCAAAGCGGTTTTTTCCAGTGATTTGTATAGTTTAGGTGTAACCTGCCTACATCTGCTGACTCAGACGGAACCCTTTGATCTGTATTCCTTTAGCGAAGCCACCTGGGTGTGGCGGAATTATTTGAGTCGTCCCGTCAGTCGTCGCCTGGGTGGAATCTTAGACAAAATGGTGGAGATGGCAACGAGTCGGCGCTTTCAATCAGCCGTAGAGGTTCTCGATGCTCTGAATTCTCCGGTTTATCCCCGCACCAGAACGCCAAAAGTTATTCCTGCGCCATCCGCGACTCCGTTCCCGCCAACGCCAACTCCTGGAGTTACCCCCGCCTCAAACTCACCCCTCCAGAACTGGAGATGTGTTTATACTCTTCAAGGTCATACTCAAGCCGTTCGTTCCCTCGCCATCACGCCGGATGGGGAGATTCTGATTAGTGGCAGTGATGACAACACGATCAAACTCTGGGAGTTAGCCACAGGAGAGGAGATTGGGACGCTTAGAGGTCATTCTAAAACCGTTTCTGCGATCGCCATCAGTGCGGATGGAGAGATTCTCGCCAGTGGCAGTGAAGACAAGACGATTAAACTCTGGCAGCTCAATACGGGGATGCAAATCGGTACCCTGACGCTAGGCAACTGGTTTTCTAGAGATTCAGGCTGTGTTTATTCTGTCGCGATGAGTCCAGAAGAGGAGATTCTCGCCAGCCTTGATCATAGTGGGGTGCTTAAACTGTGGAATCTGAAGACGGGGCAAGAAATTCGCCGCCTCCAAGGGGATACCAGTTGGATTAATGCAATGGCGATTAGTCCCACTGGCAAAACCCTCGTTGCCGCGAGTGGGGATTCCATTAAGGTGTGGAATCTCAGGACAGGGGGACAATTTCCTATCCTCAGGGGTCATCAAAGTTGGGTTCGTGCTGTTAGCTTTAGTCCAGATGGGCAGACGCTTGCCAGTGGTAGCGATGACGCAACGATTAAGCTGTGGAATCTCAAGACAGGACGAGAACTTTGCACTCTTAAAGGTCATCTTGGAGCGATTTATTCTGTTGCTTTTAGCCCCATTTTTGAGCCGTTTCCAGGTCATGTGGCTACTAATAGTCGTTTATCGGTAACGGTTGAGGAAATGACGTCTTTTGAGGGCAAAAGTCAAGCTTCAAAAGCTTCTTTCACTCAGCCATTGAGTAACACTCAGATGTTAAGAGTTGGACAAATATTAGCTAGTAGTAGTGATGACAGGACAATTAAACTTTGGGATATCAGTACGGGGCAAGAACTTTGCACTCTCACAGGTCATACCCGTTGGGTTCATACGGTCGCGTTTAGCCCATACAGGCCAACTCTAGTGAGTGCTGGAGGCGATACCATGATTTATATTTGGCAGTGTGATTCACTGAATTCTAGAGCACCAGTTGGGTAATCATCATACACGATAATTTTCCCTAAGGGCCGCACCCCTATGCCTGCTTTAATCACAACGGTTGCTGATGTTCTGAATTAAGCCGCTTTTCGCTTCGGTTCAGTTGAACATTTAAATTGAGAGAAGATTCGATAAAAATTCTCTTCATTGGCTTCCCTTAAATTGGGATTACCTTTTGACATATTGACCAAATTAAATTGCACATCTTCAATGTAAATCGTTAAGGTTAATTGAATCACTTCTAAAAAATTAATCAGCCATTCACATTCTTCTTCTGGCTGATTTTGGTAGTATTGAATCAGTTGAGCCAAACAAAACTCTAAATGAGAGTGGCTTTGGGGACAGAGCAAGACAATTTTGAGCAAAATAATTGCCAATGTTAATGACTTTTCCTGACTGATTAAAGTCACGAATAGTAGAGACG
>DATNQL010000869.1:0-5297 GCA_036704025.1 Stenomitos sp. | reverse complement strand
CCTGTAGACAGAAACCGCTTCAATGGTTCTTTTGACAAATTAGTAGCTCTGGCTAGTGGCTTAGTAGTTGCGTAAATTAACTAGCTAGACAATATCATCCTAGAAGCGTGAAGTAGCGATCGCTCATCATTGCCTACAAGTGATTCTCAGGTTGACTGTTTATCACTGAAGGTGCATCTACTTCAAAGATGCGATCGCCTTGATTTAACTTACCGAACTTTACAGAAGCGCCTCATTAAGGTTAGCTGTTCAACCCTGAACTAGATTTGCTCCTGAGGAAAAGTTAATGCCCTTCGACCCAAATAAAGACAAAATTGCGATCACTGTTCCATCATTCACCTTTAAGAAAGGTGCCGCGAATCTTCTTTTTGAAGATATTACAGACTTGATTTACTCTGAACCTTACCTTGTGACTATAGCCATTGATAGTCATAGTATCAGACAGGAAGCACTTAATTTTAACTTTGCTGAGTATGTCAATATCCGTCGCGGTGGTACTGTGGAAATGATTGGAGATGGACATCTTGTTTACGGACCTGACAATCCAGGAGAATTCGTTGCTGTCTCGGTTTTGTTAATGGAGAGTAGCCGCGAAGACATACAATTAGGGAAAAAACTTGAAGCTATTATCAAAAGTAAAGCACTCGATTTGACTATCAAACTTGCAAATCTTGCTGCCGAGCCAACAGCAAAGATTATCCTACATCTTATGCGAGAACTTTCAACGATTGTTAGTGAAGAGCTTCAGCAAAGCGAAGATAGGTATCTTTTCCGCACAGAAGGTGTTTTTTTTAGAGACAGACCTGTGCCGTATGCGGTGAACCGTCAGTACACAACTGGTAATGAACTAGCTGATATAACAATCAAGGTTATTCCATTAGATGAGCCAAATGGTCAGGGTCCAGTTCCTGCCACAATTACCCTGAACAGTGCTGCCTAGTTAAACTATACCCTTGATTTTCGGTTAGTCCGCTTAGGCGGACTTGGAATGCAATAGCCCCAGAATTCCATTCTGCGGGCTTGGCGCAAGATCTAAGTATGACTAGTCTTGGGAGCGCGATCGCTGATACTATCCCTAAGATCGAGATAGGAACACTTTCACCGAGCTTAGGGCATGAAACGCATCGTCTTGATTGCTGGGTTTGAATCCTTCAACGCTGACTTGTACCGCAAAGCGGCTCATCTGGCACAACAGCGCTGTCCTGAGTTGGATATTCGGGTATTTAGCGATTCTTCCCTCACCACCGAACCCGCCGCCATCGAAGAAGCACTCACAGAGGCTGATGTCTTCTTCGCCAGTCTCATCTTTGATTATGACCAGGTTGTGTGGCTGCGAGAACGGGTACAGCATATCCCGATTCGCCTCGTCTTCGAGTCTGCCCTCGAATTAATGAGTCTTACCCAAATCGGTGCGTTCAAAATTGGGGATAAGCCCAAGGGTATGCCCAAACCCGTTAAATTTATTCTCGATAAATTCAGTAAAGGACGAGAAGAAGATAAACTCGCCGGTTACATCAGCTTCCTGAAAACCGGCCCTAAGCTACTCAAATACATCCCTGCCAAAAAAGTTCAAGACTTACGCAACTGGCTGATTATCTACGGATATTGGAATGCAGGTGGTGCGGATAATGTTGCGTCAATGTTCTGGACGCTAGCCGAAACATACCTGGGGTTAAAGGTAGGAGAAATTCCGCCGCTAGTCGAAACCCCCAACATGGGATTGCTGCATCCTGACTCTGCCAATTACTTTGAATCCCCTCGCCACTATCTGGAATGGTATCGCCAAACCAAGCCAGAAACTTGGCATTTGCCGGTGGTGGGAATCTTACTGTATCGCAAGCATGTTGTTACCAAGCAGCCTTATATTCCCCAACTGATTCACCATTTTGAAAACGCAGGTTTAATTCCACTGCCAATTTTTATTAATGGCGTGGAAGGGCATGTTGCCGTGCGAGATTGGATGACATCGACCCACGAAACCAGCCAACGCAAACGGGGTAATGTAGAAACACCCTCTCTTTCGCCTCAGTCAGTTGAGGTAGACGCGATTGTTTCAACGATTGGCTTTCCCTTAGTCGGGGGGCCGGCGGGTTCGATGGAAGCAGGGCGTCAGGTGGAAGTCGCTAAGCGCATCCTCTCGGCTAAAAATGTGCCCTATTTCGTTGCCGCCCCCCTGTTAATTCAGGATATTCACTCTTGGACACGCCAGGGAATTGGGGGATTGCAAAGTGTCGTATTATATGCATTGCCTGAATTAGATGGGGCAATCGACCCGATACCCTTGGGTGGGTTGGTGGGAGAAGATATCTATCTGATTCCGGAACGGGTGAAGCGGTTAACCGGACGCATTAAGCGCTGGATTGCCCTACGCAAGACATCACCGGCTGAAAAGAAAATTGCGATTATTCTGTATGGCTTCCCGCCTGGGTACGGGGCAACAGGAACAGCAGCTTTATTAAATGTACCGCGATCGCTCCTGAATTTGCTCCACTCTCTCAAAGACCAAGGGTACAACATTGGAGAGTTACCAGAAGATGGCGAAGAACTGATCCGCCGGGTGAAAGAAGCGGATGAGAACCCCTCCCCACCCCTCCCCGTACACGGGGAGGGAGCAAGATTATTCCCCCCCGTTAACGGGGGGGTTAGGGGGGGTTCCAGCATTCATGCCAGAACCCTAGAAAATTGGTTAGGTTACCTCCTCACTACCCGAATCGAGAAGCAGTGGAAATCCCTTACAGGAACGGGTATTAAAACATACGGGGATGAATTACAAATTGGAGGCATTGAGTTAGGAAATGTCTGGATTGGGGTGCAACCACCCCTCGGTATTTCCGGTGACCCGATGCGGTTGATGTTTGAACGAGATATGACGCCTCATCCTCAATATGCGGCTTTCTATAAATGGTTACAGAATGATTTTAAGCCTAATGCTGTGGTTCACTTTGGAATGCACGGAACAGTTGAATGGTTACCGGGTTCTCCGTTAGGAAATACGGGCTATTCTTGGCCTGATATTCTTTTGGGAGATATGCCCCATCTTTATATTTATGCAGCCAATAATCCTTCTGAATCAATTTTGGCGAAACGTCGGGGCTATGGGGTGCTGATTTCCCATAATGTACCGCCTTATGGTCGAGCGGGATTGTATAAAGAATTAATGGCATTGCGGGATTTAATTTCGGAATATCGGGAAGATTCTGAGAAGAATTATGCTCTTAAAGAGGTAATTTGCCAGAAGATCGTGGACACGGGTTTAGAGGCAGATTGTCCGTTTGAGGATGCTAAGAAATTGGGGATTGCTTTTACGCCAGAGAATGCCCGAATGTTTAGTGTTCATGCTTTTAATGATTATTTAGTGAAGTTGTATGAGTATTTACAGGTTGTAGAACAACGCTTGTTTTCGTCGGGGTTACATACGTTGGGTGAGGTGCCGGATAAGGAAGGGTTGGCGTCTTATCTACGGGCTTATTTTGCAGAGGAGTTGTCGGAAGATGTGGTAGAGGAAATTGCGGAGGGAAGAATCGAACCACTCCAGACAAGAGAACGCAGAGAAGAGGGTTTGGAGAGGTTGGAGGAGGGGTTGAAGATTCGTGAGTTGTTGATGCAAACGAGTGATGAGTTGACGAATCTTTTGCGAGGGTTGAATGGCGAGTATATTCCGCCTGCACCAGGGGGGGATTTGTTGCGGGATGGGTTGGGTGTGTTGCCAACGGGGCGCAATATTCATGCGTTAGATCCCTATCGAATGCCATCCCCAGCGGCGTATGAACGAGGGAGAGAAATTGCTCAAAAAATTATCACTCAACACTTACAAGAACAGGGTGAGTATCCGGAAACCGTGGCGGTGATGTTGTGGGGGTTGGATGCGATTAAAACGAAGGGGGAATCGCTGGGTATTCTGCTGGAATTAGTGGGGGCAGAACCGGTAAAGGAAGGTACGGGAAGAATTGTTCGTTATGAGTTAAAACCCTTGGCAGAAGTTGGGCATCCTCGGATTGATGTGTTAGCTAATCTTTCGGGTATTTTTCGGGATAGTTTTGTCAATATTATTGAATTACTGGATGACTTGTTCAAACGGGCAGCAGAAGCAGAGGAATCGGAAGAGCAGAATTTTATCCGCAAACATGCTTTGGCGTTGCATTCACAAGGAATCAATAATACCTCTGCGAGATTATTTTCTAACCCTGCTGGGGATTTTGGTTCTCTGGTCAATGACCAAGTTGTAGATGGGAATTGGGAGTCTGGTGATGAGTTGGGAAATACTTGGACGACGCGCAATGCGTTTAGTTACGGAAGACAAGATAAAGGACAATCGCGTCCGGAAATCCTTAACCAATTGCTAAAAACGACTAATCGCATTGTGCAAGAAATTGACTCTGTGGAATATGGATTAACGGATATTCAAGAATACTATGCGAATACGGGAGGGTTAAAGAAGGCAGCCGAACAAAAACAGAGGAAAAAAGTTAGCGCCAGTTTTGTAGAAAGTTTCTCGAAAGACACTACACCCCGAAAATTAGAAGATTTGCTGCGTTTGGAATATCGCACAAAGTTATTGAATCCCAAGTGGGCTGATGCGATGGCGAATCAAGGTTCTGGTGGTGCTTATGAAATCTCGCAACGGATGACAGCGTTAATCGGTTGGGGGGGTACAGTTGATTTTACCGATTCTTGGGTGTACGACCAAGCGGCGGATACTTATGCTTTAGATGCAGAGATGGCGAAGAAGTTGCGAGAGGCAAATCCTGAGGCATTTCGTAATGTTGTGGGTAGGATGTTGGAGGCGCATGGACGAGGATTTTGGCAACCGAGTGAGGAGAAGTTACAAAAGTTGCGGGCGTTGTATGAGTTGACGGATGAGGAATTGGAAGGGGTGAAGGTTTAGGTAAATATGACGATAAATTAACTTAATTATCCGCTAATCGATATTCTAGAAAGCAGGATAAATCAAATTCATAGCTATCAAAAATACAGTTAAAAAATAGAAATGTATGGCGTTGAATGCGTATTCTGCACCATTGCTACAATCAAACAAAATAAGCTTGAGAAAATCTTGTTATGATAGCCATCCCCGAACAACCACAAAAAATGACTATCGAGGAATATCTTGAATGGGAACCTTTGCAAGATGTTCGCTACGAATATGTCAACGGCGAAGTTTTTGCCATGACAGGCGGTATCATTTCCCATAATGATATTGCGCTCAATCTCTACACAGCCTTACGTCCACAGCTGCGTTCTAGAGGTTGTCGAGCGAATGTGTCAGATGTGAAGGTGCAAGTCAGTCCTAAAAGCCC
>DATNQL010000868.1:0-2534 GCA_036704025.1 Stenomitos sp. | reverse complement strand
CGCAACAATTTGGTCAATCGTCACAGATTTGATTTCAATGACAATGAGACCGAATTCGGAGTCGGCAATTAAAATATCGGGTTCTTTGCGGAACTTCCCGACTTTAGAAAAGATGGGATAGCGCCAGTAGGCAAGACATTCTCTCTCGGCAAAAACCTCTCGAATCGTATCCCAAACCTTTTGTTCACTCTCTTCACCACTCTTACTTAAAGGCTCAGTCGTGATGAACTTCCGGTTGTGATTTGGACAAGCGATCAATCGGTACATCCCAATTGAATAAACATACCCATAGTAAGAGTATTTTGCTCCATGGGTTGACTTAACGTATCAATCACTCACCGATTCTGATGACTCAGCGTTTCTTTTGTTTGGCTTTTTTCTGTTTTCTCACGACCCAAACAATAAAAGCGACAATCAGAACCAGCAACACGATTTTAGAAACTGGGGCAAGATATTCATCCACCAACTCATAATTATCACCCAATACGAAGCCCAAGAAGGTGAGAAGCATCACCCACATGGTTGTGCCCAGAGTTGAGTAAATCAGAAAAGGGACTAATGGCATATTGCTCAAACCGGCAGGGAGTGAGATTAACGTCCGAACTCCCGGTACAAGACGACCCATTAAAACCGCTTTGTTGCCATATCGATTAAACCAGCGAGTCGCTTTATCAATATCCTGACTGGATACGGTAATCCACTTACCATACTTGTCAGCTAAAGCTTTCAAACGCTCCTCGCCCACTAATTTCCCAGCGTAGTACCACGGCAGTGCCCCGACAATCGTGCCGATGACTCCCGCTAAAACGGCAGGCACAAAGCTCATTTTCCCTTGAGATACCGTAAAGCCAGCTAACGGCATAATTAATTCTGAAGGGATGGGAGGAAAGAGATTTTCCGCAAACATGAGTAGACCAATTCCCCAATAATTTAGGGCAGTCATGGTGTCAAGTATCCATTCCTTCATAGGGCGTACAAGCGATAGGTTGATAAGTGTGGGGAATCAGAAGCTGGGCAACTTCTAGCGAAGCCATCCTTTGATCAGATTTAGTAGACTTGTACCACCCACGACCAGCATGATCAGGATTGAGGTGGGAAGAATACTTTCCCTAAGACACAGAACGAACTGATAATTGGTAATCTTGGCGGGTAAGGAAGGGGGTTTAGCACCTGTAATGAGCTCTACAGAAAAAAACAGCGCTCAACTGATATACGGAATCTTATTCCCACCGATTACCCAGTTATCCGGCTGTCTCAGCATGAAATTGCTCTGCTTAGATTCTGTTCTAAATCGCAAAACTTGCTCAACTCTAGCAGGTTTTTCCCAAAATAGACCCTAGACGGATTTTATTTTCATCGCAACTTTGTAAACGATTGGAGCCAACTCACGAAGACTTAATGGCGGATTCAGCATCCTGGATCAGGACCATTCCTTGGCAGGGTGGGCAATGCCCACCCTCAGCGCTTAGGTTCCGGAAGTCCAAGAGTTAATGTACTCGGTTTGCTCTGCGGTTAAGCTATCAATCATGATGCCCATCGCTTGCAACTTCAGTCGTGCAATTTCTTTATCGACTTCCACCGGAATCGAGTGAATTCCCGGTTCTAACGTCCCTTTATTCTTGACTAAGTACTCGCAAGCTAGCGCCTGGTTGGCAAAGCTCATATCCATCACCGCGCTGGGATGTCCCTCTGCGGCTGCCAGGTTCACCAAACGTCCTTCGCCTAAAACGATGACGGATTTACCATTAGGGAGTAGATACTGCTGGGTAAAGGGTCTGACATCTTTGACTTCTGTGGCTTTAGCCCCCAGAGACTTGAGGTCAATTTCAATATCAAAGTGACCCGAGTTACATACCATTGCCCCATCTTTCATGACCTCAAAATGTTCGGAGCGAATGACATGCTTATTGCCTGTAACCGTTACGAACAAGTCACCTTGGGGTGCCGCTTCTGCCATTGGCATCACCCGGAAGCCATCCATCACCGCTTCGATCGCTTTGGTGGGGTCAATTTCGGTGACAATCACATTAGACCCTAATCCGCGCGCCCGAAGAGCAACACCTTTGCCACACCAGCCGTAGCCTGCAACGACAATGGTTTTACCCGCTAACAGCACGTTGGTCGCACGAATAATGCCATCCAGGGTTGATTGACCGGTGCCGTAGCGGTTATCAAAGAAGTGCTTGGTGTCGGCATCATTCACGTTCATCGCTGGGAACGTCAGAACACCGTCTTTGAACATGGCACGCAGACGGACAATGCCTGTGGTGGTTTCTTCTGTGGTGCCAATAATATCGGTAATTTGATGCTGCCGTTCTTGAATCAATGTAGCAACGACATCACTACCATCATCGATGATGATGTTGGGTTTGTGGTCGAGGGCAATTTGAACGTGGCGAGTGTAGGTTTCGGCGTCTTCGCCTTTCATGGCAAAAACGGGTATGCCGTAATCCGCCACCAAACAAGCGGCGACATCATCCTGGGTGGAGAGGGGATTACTAGCAATCAGGACAGCGTCAGCACCACCGGCTTTG
>DATNQL010000867.1:0-1571 GCA_036704025.1 Stenomitos sp. | reverse complement strand
AAGATTAACTTTACCTGCCCTTCGGGACTGCGACGGCGGCTACCTTCTTTGGTGATTTTGACCAGAACGCGATCGCCATTCCAGGCGGTACTTAAATGGCTTTTCTGGATGTAAATATCATCAGCGCCCTCTACATCTTGAATCGCGAAGCAAAATCCCTTACTCGAACAGCGCAGCTTGGCTTCAACCACATCGTCTTCATAGATGCGCCGATACCTGCCACGTTCTTTGACCAAAACTCCAATTTTTTCTAGAGCATCCAGAGCAATTTGGAGTTTTTCCAGACTTTCTTCGTCTTGGCAACCCAGCTTTTTTTCTAAATTCTTGGGAGCCACTGATTTTTCATCGGTGAAATTTGAAAGTAATGTAGCGATTGAAAATTCCATCCAACAATCCTTTTGATTGATCTGAATCGGGTTTTTTCTACTCTTGTCCTGTTGGCTTTTGCGCTCACCTACTGCGACAGAGCCTACTCTGAAGGGTTGTTGACCGTAGCCCATCTCCAAGGGATTGGTTGAACGCTCTTAAGGTTGGACTCCTCACTGGAGGACTCGCAGGGTCGGTGAGAACTTTTAACGTTCAACGGGCCAACTTTTAACCCTGATCAGGGCGTTCACGGTCGAGAAGGCACGTTCATTGCCCAAACAGGTTGGCCGACTGTATCCGTTGTGTTCTGTAGCGAGACTGAGCTTCAAGTCACTCTTTGACAGTGGATAACTTGCGGTGAAAGTTGCCGGATGCCTAGGGACGTACCCACTTGTAGCAGTGTTTCAACGACAATGGCTCATTCACACAACTAGCGATCGTCCTACCCCGTTTGATGACTTCTCTGGAACACCACAACTGTTATAAAACGGGAACGATCAATACAGTTGAGGCTGGAGAAGTTACAAATACCGAGTAAAGAGGACTTGACCCACCCAGTTACTTGCTAACAGACACGTACCTTGACACGCTGCCTTTTATGAATTGTTGCTGCTCTTCGTTCTGAATCGCTTTGCAGCAAAGGCAATGAGTTACAGTGACAATGGACTGTCTTTAATTATTTTAGGTTGTAGGCGTCTGTTCACGAAATGTTCTTGAAAAGAGAGTATATATATGTTTAATCAATTCCGGATGCATTATCCAAAAGGGAGCCTGGTGACGGAACTTGCTGGGATCGATCACGGGAAGTACATCGTGCGATGTTTAGTGCAAGTGGAGGGAACTCCTCTCGTGACAGGGCTTGCCGCTGCTGAAACCGTCGAATTGGCAGAAGACAAGGCTAGAAGTCGAGCCTTAGCCCTCTTAGATCTTTCTCCCACCACCCTGACAGCCGAGCCGGAAATTCCTGTGGCGAATCGGGAAGTCGCCCAACCGCCGAGTCCCACACCTGTCGCTGCCACCGCTTTCTCTTCTGAAACGTTCCACCCGACCCCATCGACTCGGTTTCCAGAACCCGCGATTGTCACAGAAATCAGCCGTTTGCCCGCATTTGACTCCAGCCGGGAAGAAGTGGCGGGTGTGGCAGTAACGGCGGCATGGGGAGCCGAGGACATGACGTTAACGGATGAAGCGTCCCCTGAGGTTTC
>DATNQL010000866.1:0-10892 GCA_036704025.1 Stenomitos sp. | reverse complement strand
ATAAGGATGAATCACACCACTTAACCGGCTCAAACCCACCTTACCCACCATTGCCGTCGTCACTTCCGAAATCATCTCACCTGCATGACGAGCCACAATTGTCGCCCCTAAAATCTCATCCGAACCCTTCCGGTGCAGGATTTTGACAAACCCCTCCTCCTCACCATCTGCGATCGCCCGATCCACCTGACTTAAAGGAATCGCGATCGCCTCTACCTCAATCCCCTTTTCCCTCGCTTCCCGTTCATACAGTCCCACATGAGCAATCTCCGGGTCAGTATACGTGACCCAAGGCATCACCAGACTACTCAATTTAGAACGCCCTAAACCAAACGGTGAAAACAGAGTATTTTTGATCACAATCCGCGCCGCCGCATCTGCCGCATGAGTAAACTTCCAATTCATGCAGATATCCCCGGCGGCATAAATTCGGGGATTCGTCGTTTGCAGGTAGTCATTCACCTTCACCCCTTGCTTCTGGTCGTACTCTACCCCAACCGCCTCTAAATCCAGCCCTTCCACATTCGGCGCACGTCCCACACCCACCAAAATTTCATCAACTGTAATCGACTCCTCCTCACCCTGCTGGGTAAAATAAATGGTCTTACCTTCACTCGACTTGACCACCCGCTTCACTTCAGAACCCAACACTAAGCGAATTCCTTCCCGAATAAATACCTTCTGAACAATTTTCGCCGCCTCGGCATCCTCTTTAGTCAGGAGATGAGAACTTCGATGGAATAATACCACCTCACTCCCCAAGCGCCGAAACGCCTGAGCTAATTCGCAATCAAGGGGGCCACCCCCAATCAAGGCTATACGCCGTGGTTGTTCGGTAAGAGAAAAAACACTCTCATTCGTCAGATACCCCGCCTCTTCCATCCCCTCAATCGATAATCGTACTGCCCTAGCCCCCGTCGCAATTACCGCTTTCTTAAACCGGAGAGTCTCAGTCCCAACTTCAATCGTGTTGTCACTCAAAAAACGACCACTACCCAAAAAAACATCAACCCCAAGCTGTTGGAAACGTTCCGCCGAATCATGAGGACTCATCCTGGCCCGGATTCTACGCATCCGTTGCATTACCGTAGGAAAATCCACGGAAATCTCTTCAGGGACATGTACTCCGTAGTTTTTGGCTTCTCGCATCTCGGCAACCACACGAGAAGATCGAATCATGCATTTTGAAGGCACGCACCCCACATTCAAGCAATCCCCACCCATCAGATGCTTTTCAATCAAAGCAACTTTCAAACCCAAGCCTAAACCCGCCGCACCAGCCGCCACGACTAATCCAGCCGTACCCGCGCCAATCACCACTAAGTCGTAACAACTAGCAGGTTTAGGATTCACCCAATCCGGTGGATGAACGTAGGAAACCAACGTCTGGTTATACTCATCCATCGGTGAGACAATAACATTCTCGAATGCTGAATTTGGCATGGGTAGTTCCGAAAAAGAAGAAGTTTCCACTTCCAAGTTTGATGGATTGTATGCTTTAGAGCGTCATCCCAATCCTAGAATAAAGAAATATTACCCATTACCCATTACCCATTACCCATTACCGATTACCCATTTTCGTACAAGCGATCAAAGGAACTCTTCTAGGAACTAAGAAACTTTCTCTTCTAAAGCCTTCCGAGCAATGCGAGTGACAAAAACCGTCACCGCAACAGTGGCGATAAAACCAATAATTCGCATCGTCCACTCTACAACAGAGTTGGTGGGCTGAGCCTTCGTACCAATTAGGGCAAAGGCACCCGCCAAGGAACCGAGGTAAACATACATCACTGTACCGGGAATCATACCCAGGAAGCCAAGGAGGTAGTCTTTGAAGGAAACGCCCGTAATTCCCAGAGCGTAGTTCAACAAGTTAAAGGGAAAAACAGGAGAGAGTCGTGTCAAAAAAACAATTTTGAATCCTTCTTTACCAACCGCCTCGTCAATCCTCCGAAATTTTTCATTACCTGCAATTTGCTTATAAACCCAATTCCGTGCTAAGTAACGTCCGATTAAGAAAGCGGCAGTGGCTCCCAGCACGGCACCGATAAAAACGTAGAGCGAACCCAACACAACGCCAAAGATTGCGCCTCCCCCTAAAGTAATAATTGATCCAGGTAAGAAAGCGACTGTAGCGATAATATAGAGTGCAATATAAGCGATCGCTCCCACACTCCCCAGCCCATTAATCCAAGTCAAGGTGTTCCGTAACATATCTTGGAGATTGAATTCTCTTGCCGCCAAAGATGTCTCTGCTAAAGCCGGATAGGTAGCAATTCCGATGGCAATACCGATGGTCAATAGCATTAATGCAAACAGCTTGATCAATATAATCATTTTTCTAGTCAAAGATTGATGTTTTATCAATTTATCCGTCATAACTTGAGTCTATATCGTTAAGGTTGCCCAATTTCAAGAGTAATCTCGTGTTTCGTGAAAGTAAGGATTACATCGCTTATACACTGAAGTTAATTACTTTTTACTAGGATAGGACTCATAAATCCGAATACAGGGCTGACTTTTGTATCTTGTTTAGATATTTAATTTATTTCTTGATTGATATATTTATGGGGGTCATGGAAATCAACTAAATTCTGATAAAAAGAAAATAAATGTAGCAATATTAATGAAAAATCATCTCCCAGAAGTCTGATATCTTGTGCCTTAGCTCAATTAAACCCTAATTAATTAGGCGTAAATTGATTTACAAATTAATTGAATTTTCACAAACCAAAAGACACTATAAAAACTAATAAATTTGATTCTTTAAACAGACGCATTAAATATTTCCTCAAGTTTTTATTAATACATCATTCAAACTTAAACAAACTAGGTGTCGATAAAATCCATCCATTTGTAGTTAGTTTAGGTATCTGGTAGATTCAAAACTATAGTTAGTATAAATGAATTGTGAAACCTAGTGATCGCTTTTGGTAATGGGGAATAGGTCATGGGAAAGAAGTTCTAATTGCCAATTACCCATTACCCATTACCCATTACCGTCCTTTAGAGTTTTCACGAATGATTTAGACTGGCTATATAGGTTCTAGAAAAGACTTCCTGTACCAGAGCATTGAAAAGCGTTACCTCCCAAAAAACTGAAGTCAATTATTTTTTAAGTAGACTCAGGAGATATAATGAGCAAGCCTTCTTCTGATGAAGACTATACTCAAGCGCTTTTGTGACCACCACTAGATACAGAGTTTAAGACTAAGATGCAAAGTGCTGACAGTTTCACACAAGTTACCTTTCACTACCAGAGTGGTGAAACAGAATCTTTTGATATTCCCGGAACTCCAGAAGCCTTCCAACTGCAAGTCCAAGGCTTACTCAACCAAGATTGGTTGACCCTGCATTTATTTGATAGTACGGTTTTCATTCATACTGCCCAAATTGTGAAGATAGAAGTGAAACCGCCTTTGCTCGAAATCCAAGGGAATGGTGTGCTCCCCGATGCCCAGCGAGTGACACCACTGACGCATGGAGCCAAACTATAGAAATCGGAATGGGTAAAGATGATTCAACCGAACTTCACACTCTGAACACAATCATGTCCAAGGTTAGTTTAATTCGTGCTGATTCCTATCATCGGCAGCGACTACGTTCCTCCTTAGAAACATTGCTAGAACCGTTGGGAGGAATGGGGGCTTTTGTGAAACCGGGCAATCGCGTCCTGCTCAAACCCAATCTTCTCACTGCTGGGCGTCCAGGCAAAGAATGCATCACTCGTCCGGAACTCGTTTACACTGTCGCTCAATGGGTACAAGAAGTAGGAGGCAAACCCTTTCTCGGAGATAGTCCTGCGTTTGGGAGTGCTTGGGGAGTTGCCAAGGCAAACGGTTATCTGCCACTGATGGAAGAACTCAACTTACCCATCGTAGAATTTCACGGTCAGCGTTACGAAACCGCGAGTACGACGTTTAACCATCTGCGACTGTGCAAAGAAGCCATGGATGCCGATGTTGTGATTAATCTGCCCAAGGTAAAATCTCACTCGCAGTTAACCATCACCTTGGGCGTCAAGAACTTATTCGGCTGTGTCCCCGGCAAAATGAAAGCCTGGTGGCACATGGAAGCGGGCAAGGATGAACAGCGTTTTGGCGAAATGTTGGTGGAAACGGCACGAGCAATCAATCCCGACCTGACGATTATCGATGGTATCATCGGTCATGAAGGCAATGGCCCTAGTGGTGGGGAACCGCGATCGCTGAATCTTTTGGGGGCATCTTCCGATGTCTTTGCCCTAGACCGTGCTATCTTGGACATCCTCAATGTTGACCCATCCTGGGTTCCCACCGTAGCCGCCAGCCAACGATTAGGGCTGTGTCCCGAACTCAAAGAGATGCATTTTCCCCACCTGCAACCAAGAGAACTGCAAGTGATGGATTGGAAACTTCCTGAGGCTCTAATCCCAATTGATTTTGGAATGCCTCGCGTGATTAAGTCTACTTTTAGACATTTGTACATCCGCTTTATCAAAGAACCCATAAAAGCTTATGCCGAAAGGTAGTTGATGGGACGTCAGTTTCTGTAAACGTTGTTACAACGAAAACTCAAATCTGCACCGTAAGCTTGTACTACCCTCCGATTGCTTAATCACGCCGCCTTATTTCTAGAGGCGGTTTTTTATATGAGGTAACGAGAATCCCTGGTCACGTTACAGCTTGAGCCATATTATTCTAAACTTAGACTGAAATTTGCGCCTCTTTCACAAGTAGGAAGTGAAGCGATCAGTAGATCTCTCTAACCGTACTTCTTTGAGATTGTTTTCTAGAAGACAATCAAAAACAGATTAATCGCTAAAATGAAGTACATAGGTGAGAAATTAAACTCTTTCCTGTGTTTTTCATTACCCTTTGACCAAGTTTCAGTCAAAAATTTTTTATGGAATCCAGTAGTCCGTCTGCCAACGCTTCTGATACCCATCCCTATAGGTGGGCAGAGTTTATGGGAGCGGTAATTGCTTTATTAACATTGACATTACCTCTGTTCGTCATCGCTCATTACTCTTCAAGCGGAGTTGATGTTCTGCAACAGACGAGTTACTCCCTACCCAGACCAGAAAAGTGATTGCATAGATAGCTGAGTTCACATAAGCCAGAATGATGTAAGACTCAAAACACGCCCTAGTGCAACGCGGCAACCATCGCTCCACCAGCCAGGTGAAAGGAGGAGAGGGTGAGATGGAGCCGTAGTTTGAGTGGGGAGGGAAGAAACACCGAACACAAAAACGGATAGATAATTTCTACCTTGGTCTACTCGTGCAATCGCCAAATAGGGAGAGTGAAGGCAAAAAGCGATCGGTGCTAGGGTTTGTCCTCAACGAGCTGAGTTTTGCATCGCAACGGCTGGGTAAAATGTTCCGAGACCGAGCCAAACTTATGAAGATTTGAAAAAGATTCCCTCTCTAGGCAGTCCGAATCTGAGCAACCCCAAGCCAGTCGCACCTGTCTTCGCTTAGAATGCTACACGGGGGTTGGTCAAAGCTTACTCCTGGGGCTACCTGTGGCAAAAAGTATTTGATTGCAAGGCTCCCCAATCTGCTGTGTCGCTTAAAAATTCTGTAATGGATTTATCACGCATTCCGGCTCAACCTAAACCAGGTCTGATCAACGTTCTCATTGAAATTCCAGCGGGTAGTAAGAACAAGTACGAGTTTGACAAAGACTTACAAGCCTTTGCACTGGATCGCGTACTTTATGCTTCTGTGCAATACCCGTATGACTACGGTTTCGTGCCTAACACATTAGCGGATGATGGAGATCCGCTCGATGGTATGGTATTGATGGATCAACCGACGTTTCCAGGGTGTGTCATTGCCGCACGACCGATTGGGATGCTAGAGATGGTTGATGGAGGCGATCGCGACGAAAAAATTCTTTGTGTTCCCGACAAAGACCCGCGTTACACCCAAGTCAAATCTCTTCAAGACATCGCGCCGCATCGATTAGATGAAATTGCTGAATTTTTCAGGACTTACAAAAACCTAGAAAAGAAAGTCACGGAAATTCTCGGTTGGAAAGATGTTGAGCATGTCATGCCACTGGTGGACAAGTGCATCAAAGCCGGTAGCGAGAAATGAAGAGATTCTCTACACCGAGTCTTTAATAGGTAAGCGGTAAGCGTTCTTGAGAGGGCGTGGCAACCAGTGCAATACCTCTATTCCTGAGTTCCGTTCAATCGCTCTGCTTCTTTTCGCCCCCTCTCCGATTTGTGACGGAACTCACAGGTTATGTTCCTTCAAGAACGCTAAAATTAACTGACCTAACAAAAACTTCCTGACCAAGACCAAGGGTGCTAGAAAATTCAACGTAGGGGAAGTGCGGAATCTTAACGGTTTTTGTACGAAATCACCCTACGTGATTTCTTATCTTAGTAAATATGCGACCTCTGCCCCTTTGAACCCAAAGCCCTAGTTACCCACACAGCGATGCCCGTTCTATCTGACTATCATTTAGTGGAAATCTGCTGCTGTGAAGTGTTGCTAATCCAGGCTCACTAAATTGTAACAATGCCAGATTTTCAGCCAGCGGCACCAACCCCACGTATATCGAATGATAGAGCCGATATGGTAACTGGCTCTATAGATGATTTTGTTGTTCAATTTTGGGGCGTTCGAGATAAAATTTCCGCTCCCGGAAAAGAGACAATCCGCTACGGGGGCAATACATCCTGTGTCGAAATGCGGGTTGGCAACAAACGTCTGATTTTTGACGCCGGTACCGGGTTACGGTTGTTGGGCAATAATTTGCTCAAAGCGATGCCCGTAGAAGCCTACATTTTCTTTACCCATTGCCATTGGGACAGCATCCAAGGATTTCCCTTTTTCATCCCCGCCCTCCTTCCAGGCAACTGCTTTCACATTTATGGGGCAGAAGCGTCGGATGGAACCTCGATGGAACAGCGCCTGAGTCGTCAGATGCTCGGTCCTAATTTTCCCGTTCCCCTGCAAGTGATGCGCTCAGAGCTAAAGTTCTACGAGCTGACGTCTGGCATGGCTATCTTATTAGACGATGTGACCGTTGAGACCGTCTTTCTTAACTACTCGCACCGAGCAATGGGTTATCGAGTCACCTGGCAGGGACGCTCTGTTGTCTACGCCACAGATCGTGTCTGCTATCAAGATCACATCGATAAAGCGTTGCTCCATCTGGCACGGCAAGCTGATTTGCTGATTTTGAAGGCTCCTAATGCCTTCTTAGAGGGTGGCACTCCATCTTCGCCACGGCTCTGGAAAGACAAACTCTGGCAGACAGGGATTGAAACGGCAAAAGCCGCCGGTGTGAAACGAATCGTGATGTCTCGCTACAACCCCGACTATGACGATGACTTTCTCGATCAGGTCGAAGAGCAAGTTAGGTCTGTTTTCCCCAATGACTTCCTAGCTCGCGAGGGAATGATTGTGCCTGTTACCTCGAACTAAATCGGATCGAGAAGGCTTTGATGTTGATGAATGCGACCTGGTCGTTTGGGTCGTTAACACTGTCCTAATCTTGATGGCGACAGCTATAGTCGCTTACCAGCCGGAACTGTTTTAAGGCAGACTTAATGAGGTAAGTCCCCATTAGTGATCTTGCATAATGGAATCTTCTTTTGTCGTTTCGGCCCAGTACCTTAAGGAACATTTAGATGACCCACAAGTCGTGATTGTGGATTGTCGCTTCGTACTCTCTGAGCCAGAAGTGGGTCATCAACAGTATCTCAAGAGTCACATCCCGATGGCTCACTATCTTGATTTAAATCGAGATTTATCGGCACCTGTGAGCCGTCATGGTGGGCGTCACCCCTTGCCGAATATCAATGAGCTAGCGCAGAAATTAGCCGCCATGGGCGTGAATTTTCAAGAAACTCTGGTCGTCGCTTACGATGATTCTCGCTTGGGTTTTGCGGCGCGTCTGTGGTGGCTCCTCCGTTACATGGGACATGACCAGGTTGCCTTGCTGAATGGGGGCTGGACGGCATGGCAAGCAGCAGCATACCCCGTTACAGATGCTTTACCCCCGACAGCCATGCCAGGGAGGTTTGTACCCCAAATACGGTCGGATTGGTGGGTGGATATTGATACCTTCAAGGTTCGTAAAGATTTGCCGGGTGTGGTGGTGGTTGATTCGCGGGAGAGCGATCGCTATTTAGGGAAACGAGAGCCAATTGACCCCATCGCGGGTCATATACCTGGTGCCGTTAATTACCCTTGGCAAGATGTTACTGATGCTCAAGGGTATCTGCACCCTTTCGATCATCAAAAACAGCGATGGGTTGATATCACACCCGACACAGAAATTCTTGTTTATTGTGGTTCTGGAGTCACGGCCTGTGTCAATCTCCTGTCTCTAGAATTGGCTGGGATTCCCACAGGCAAGCTCTATGTAGGGGGTTGGAGTGACTGGTGTTCTTATCTCACTCCCCCACCAGCCTCCCAATCAAGTGATTGAGTGTTCTGTACATTCTGCTCATCCTCGATCACTGCTATGAGTTCAAGCAGAATATCTAGCTGGAATTTTTTTGACTCAATCCCATATTGTGATGGGTTGCTGAGGAGAGTCCACTCAGAACTACAATTTAAATGTAAATTTGATAAAGTACTTCCGCAGCAGACTTCACTGTGTGCTGACCAAATATACTTAAGTTCAAGTTATTCTGTTAACCAACATGCCCTTAGGTTTATCGCCTGAGGGTGATTCAAAGGGAGGAGTTGAAAAAATGAAGTAAAAAGAAGGAGAACCCTTGAGGGTTATCGCTTTAACGTAATTATTAGCAAATGATTAAATAAAAATTGCTAAAATAAGAAGTTCAATTAAATTCACTAAAACTATTAGGTCTTAGTTTATATGCCATGCCCCATGAACCGTCTGTCTATTTTTGTAGACGGGAACAATATGTTCTACGCTCAACAAAAAAACGGCTGGTTTTTCGATCCAAGAAGGGTATTAGACTACTTCAAAGGTGAGCCAAACATAACATTAGTCAATGCCTTTTGGTATACCGGATTAAAAGACCCTCAAGACCAACGCGGATTTCGAGATGCCTTAATCAGCCTAGGTTACACCGTCCGAACAAAAATTCTCAAAGAATATTACGATGATAATTCTGGTCGTTATTCTCAAAAAGCTAATTTAGATATAGAAATTGTTGTTGATATGTTTAATACCGTAGATCAATACGATAAAGTGATTCTTTTTAGTGGAGATGGTGATTTTGAACGAGCTATTGAATTACTCCGCTCAAAAAATACACATATTACAGTCGTTTCAACAGAGGGAATGATTGCTCGGGAATTAAGGAATGCAACCGACCGTTACATCGATTTAAATGAAATCCGGGATCGGATTGAGAAAATTGACTATTAAATATAATTGAGTAAAAAATAAATCCTATCTTATATAGATTGAGGACAATCAACTCTTCATTTGTCACCCAACCGAGCTATGAACAAGCAAACGCAAACAGACCGCATTATTATCTTTGACACCACCCTCCGGGATGGGGAACAGTGCCCCGGAGCGACCTTGAATGTAGACGAAAAGCTGGTGATTGCGCGGCAACTAGCGCGTCTGGGAGTTGATGTGATTGAGGCGGGTTTCGCTTTTGCTAGCCCCGGAGATTTTGAGGCGGTGGAAAAGATTGCCAAAGCCGTGGGAACCGAGGATGGGCCGGTGATCTGTAGTTTGGCAAGAGCGATTAAAGCCGATATCCAAGCGGCGGCTGAAGCGATTAAACCCGCCGCTAAGGGGCGAATTCATACCTTTATCTCGACTTCGGACATTCATCTGGAATACCAACTCAAGAAGTCCAAAGCTGAGGTATTGGCGATCGCCGAGGAAATGGTTGCCTATGCCAAAAGCTTCGTGGACGATGTGGAATTCTCAACCATGGATGCCACCCGCACCGATCCAGAATACCTCTACCAAGTGCTAGAACGGGCGATCGCCGCCGGTGCCACCACGATCAATATTCCCGATACTGTGGGTTACACCACCCCCAGCGAATTTGGAGCGCTGATTAAGGGCATTAAGGACAACGTGCCCAATATTGACCAAGCAATTATTTCCGTCCATGGTCACAATGATATCGGCTTGGCGGTGGCGAACTTCCTGGAAGCCGTCAAGAATGGGGCGAGGCAGTTGGAATGTGCAATCAACGGCATCGGTGAGCGGGCGGGAAATACCGCTCTAGAAGAAGTGGTGATGGCGCTGCACGTCCGGCGGCAGTACTACAACCCCTTCTTGGGACGCCCTGTGGAATCAGAAGCCCCTCTGACCAACATTGACACGCGGCAAATTTATAAAACCTCTCGCTTGGTGTCCAACCTCACCGGGATGCTGGTGCAGCCGAACAAAGCGATTGTGGGAGCGAATGCCTTTGCTCACGAGTCAGGGATTCATCAGGATGGGGTGCTCAAGAACAAGCTGACTTATGAAATCATGGATGCCCAGTCCATTGGTTTGACGGAAAATCAGATTGTGTTGGGCAAACACTCCGGGCGCAACGCCTTCCGGACTCGCTTACGGGAACTAGGGTTTGAGCTTTCGGAAACCGAGTTGAATAAGGCATTTATCCGCTTCAAAGAACTCGCCGATAAGAAAAAGGAAATTTCGGATTGGGATTTGGAAGCGATCGCCAATGATGAAACCCAACAAACGCCAGAACTGTTCTACCTAGAATTAGTCCAGGTTTCGTGTGGGAATCAGGCGCGTCCGACTGCCACTGTCTGCTTGAGAAACCCAGCAGGAGAAGAACTGATGGATGCGGCAATTGGTACCGGGCCGGTGGATGCGGTGTACAAAGCCATCAACCGGGTAGTGAACGTCCCCAACGAATTGATTGAGTTTTCCGTCCAGTCTGTCACCAAGGGCATTGATGCCATGGGTGAAGTCACCATTCGCCTACGGCAC
>DATNQL010000865.1:0-3261 GCA_036704025.1 Stenomitos sp. | reverse complement strand
GCTGTAGGATGCCCGAAGGGCTGTAGGGCGCTCACTTCCCAGTAGTAATGGCTCACTATCCTCTGAATATGAAGCTTCCACTATTTCAGTGGCAAGTGGTAACTGATGAGTGGTAGGCGTTAGTGATGAGTCTATTGCTTCTACTAACTCTAAAGTTCCTGATAACGGCTCACTAGTCACTGTTTCATCGTTGTGGGAGAGCAGGTATTGCTTGAGGACTAAAAACAGATTTTTTTTCGTTACTTTCTCCCCTAATGCTTTTGAGAGGGCTTGCCACAACTGGGAGCCAATATCCTTGATATGAGCGATACTATAGGCACAATCGGGTGCCATTTCGCTATAACCGCGTCCGAGCCATGACTGGCAGAGGATGAAGCGTTCCAGGGAACTTAGTTGCCTTGAGAGCAGACCTTGTTCTACCGTGTCCAGAACTTCGTCAACATTCATGTAGTAATTTCATTTGAGTAGGTAGTATGCACACAGCAAGTTAGCTCTAGATTCTGATGCTCCTCAAACAGATGGTTAATCTAAGAAGGCTTTGATGCAGATATCAGAGGGCAAAAGAACAAGGTCTGAATTACAGTAAGCCTACATTCCTCGAAAAACTTCACTATCAATTATTCAGTTATTTATCTCAACGGAAAATAGATAAAGTTGGTATGTTTGTGTAGAGTTATATTACCGTGATACACAAACTACATAACTAAAAGATTTTGTCAATTACCTAAATTGGTTAATTAATTTCCTAACTAGAGCTACAGGTTGGTTCCAAGAGACGCTTCGGACGAATTACAGATAAGTAGCCGTCATGAACGGCATACACCAGAACGCATGAAAATTCATTTCTGGGCGTCTGGAGTTTCGCCGCGTCCCCGTCTCAGTCTCAACCAACCACTGATGACCACACCCATAAGTAGGTAGGCTCACCCATGACTAAATGGTTAAATTAGCCTTGTAGAATATCAACAATTTTGTGTAACTATAGTTAGTCTAAATGAATTGTGAAACCTAGTGATCGCTTTTGGTAATAGGTAATAGGTCATGGGAAAGAAGTTCTAATTGCCAATTACCCATTACCCATTACCCATTACCGTCCTTTAGAGTTTTCACGAATGATTTAGACTGGCTATAATACCCTCTTAGTCTTAACGTCTACTACTCACAAAGTTGCCTGTCGCCCTCTTCCACCTCTGCATTCGTCCGCAGATAATCTCGTACCCAATCGCAACCCGTCGCTACTACCTTATCCAAATCTACAGATTGCTCTAAATTCCACAAAATTACTGTTTTGTCTTCAGAAGCCGAAGCCAGAGTTTTGCCATCAGGAGCGAAAGCTAATCCCTTAACCCCAGCACTATGTCCCATGAGATTGGTTAGCAATGTACCATCACTCTTCCAGAGTTTAATTATCCCATCCTCACTGCCTGTAGCAAAAGTCTTGCTATCAGGACTAAACGCGACACTCCAAATTCCAGAATTATGTCCCTGTATAGTATGCAGTAACTTGCCGTCACGACTCCAAAGTTTAGCCATCCTGTCTCTACCCACCGAAGCAATCAATTCACCATTAGGGCTGAACGCTACGCTAATAACTGTATTAGTATGACCTTGAAGAGTCTTGAATAAGCTACCCTGCCCCTTTGGGATGGGTGTAGGGTGTGGGGTGTGGGGTGTAGGAGAGGCGCTGATGCCCAAAACCGAAGCTAAACGCCAAAGCTTGACTGTCTTGTCGCCACTGCTCGATACAAGTGTCGAACCATCTGGACTAAAAGCAACCCCCCAATTCCCTGCTGTGTGTCCTCTCAAAGTTGCGATTTCGGTGCCGTTGACACGCCAAAGTTTGATTGTGCGATCGCTACTCGAAGATGCAACCATCTTACCGTCAGGGCTAAAAGCGACGCTCTTAATATTACCCTGATGCCCTTTGATACTATGAAGCAACGTACCGTTCGTACTCCAAAGCTTGACCGATTGGTCTGCGCCAACAGTAGCGATCATTTTACCATCTGGACTGATAGCAACTGAGCTAAACCGAGGACTTGGCCCTTTTAAGCGCCGATAGCTCATCCCATCCTTGCGCCAGAGGATTGTCTCATTCGGACTCGATGAGGCGATTAATTGTCCGTCGGGACTAAAAGCGATTCCCAAAATTCCCGCCGTATGTCCCCGCAGACTTTTCAACAAAGGATTGTGTAATTTCCACAGTTTTACCGTGCCATCCGAAGAGGCAGAGTATAGTGTGTCGCCACTGGGACTAAATGCAATATCTTGAACAGTACTGTCATGGCCTTTAATGGCATTCAACAAAGTACCGTCAAAGCTCCAAAACTTGAGCATCTTGTCATCAGAACCAGAGACGATGAGCTGCCCATTCGGGCTGAAAGTTAGTGAGTTAATTGCCGCATCGTGTGCCGTGAAAGTCTTTAACAAACTGCCGTCACGCCGCCACAGTTGCACCTTGCCGTCTCCGTTACCTGTTGCCAGGGTTTTGCCATCAGGACTAAAGGCAATGGAGAAAACAGGAGATGGAAGAGCTGAAAGTGTTTTCAGTAATGTGCCATTTCTCTGCCAGAGTTTGATCGTGCCGTTGTCAGCCGCCGAAGCCATCAGCTTTCCATCGGGGCTAAAAACTACTGGTGTCAGGATTACGCCATGCCTCAAGGTCTTGAGCAAGCTGCCATCGTCCCGCCAGAGTTTGATCGTACCGTCCCCACTAGACGAAACAATCAGTTTGCCGTCAGGACTAAATTTGACTTTGCCCGTTGCCGCTTTAAACCCTGTCAAGGTTTTCAAGAGAGTGCCGTCACGCCGCCAGAGTTTGACGGTTGTGTCTCCGCATGATGAAGCAATGAGCTGACTGTTGGGGCTGATGGCAACGCCTATAACTGGGCTTTGATGTCTGAGGATGCCCAGCAACCTACCATCACGCTGCCAAATTTGGACGCCATCTCCGATGGTTGCCACGGCAATTATCTTGCCATCAGAACTGACATCTAAGGCGTTATTGACGGAGGCATAACCCGAAAAGCGGTTAAATTCAGCAGCGCCATAAATTGACCGTCGCAGAGCTAACTCCACCATTGTTTCTGTTTTTCTGTTGGCAGGTCGGTTGAAGCCAAATGTTTGAGTTCTCTTCTGGCTCTAAGCGATTCAATTAAAGCATCTAACCTTTGATCTAAGGCAAAGAGGGCTGACGAATATCTAGCCATTCCTTGAATTTTTTGTATTTCCTCTTTGCGTTGGCTAACCAAGGCTTTTTGG
>DATNQL010000864.1:0-5782 GCA_036704025.1 Stenomitos sp. | reverse complement strand
AGCAGCTTGATATTGTTGAGTCTTGGCTGCACTCGTATCCGAAGCTCGGTGACAACAACGAACTCTTGGTTGTTAGCTGTGCAAATGGACGCTTGCACTCTGGACTTGACTTTAGTGGGTGTCAGGGATGCGGCGATGCTGGCGATTTTGATGGTCGGGTTGCGCCGCAGTGAGGTGGTCAACCTTGACCTCAAAGATTTTAACCACCGCACCAGGGCGCTGACAATCCGAGGAGCTAAGGGCAGGAAAGACCGGATTGTTTATTTGCCAGTTGGCTCTTTCCAGGCGGTCAAAGACTGGCTGGCTGTGCGAGGGAAGGAACCGGGACCTCTGTTGTATCCTTTGAACAAAGCCAAGTGCCTTATCCTCCGACGCCTGAGCGAACAGGCGGTGACCAAAGCGTTGCACAGAAGAGGGAAAGAAGCGGAGGTGGACTATTTTTCGCCCCATGACTTGAGGCGGACGTTTATCAGCAACCTTTTGGATGCTGGAGCTGATTTGGTCACGGCTTCAGAGTTAGCGGGACACTCCTCAACTAGCGTTACCGCTCGCTACGATCGGCGGGGAGAAGAGACGAAGAAAAAAGCGATCGATTTGCTCAATGTACCTTACGGCAAGCGGAATTCCTAGCAGATTTCCAGTACTCGACAGGTGCCAGAATTTGAGGTGAAAAAGGGGACTGATATTGGTTCATATTTGATATAACCTCTGCAATCGGGGATTGTTAAGAAATACAGGGAATTTTTAATAGTATTCCTAAATTGACCTAAGAAAATGATAAATGGTTGAAAATAACACATCCCTATTGGATGTGAAACAGCTGCTAACGATTAATGTTACTCCGGGGGTGCAGTTTGGGCCAAATCAACCGGGTACAACTATCAGCAATACTGGAAATTTAACGGTAGGACAAAACCTAACGCTGGCAGCGGGTAATCTTGACTTACAGGGTCAGCTTTATGCTGGGGGAAATTTAACGCTGCAAGCGCAGGATACAGTGCGGGTGCGCGATAGTGTAGCGAATCCCTTTATCGCTGCAGCTGAAGGTCAATTATTAGTTCAAGGCGATCGCGTGGTGGATATTTTTGCCTTGAACCATCCTAACAGTGGGTTGTTCTCGGGTGGGGATATGGTGTTGCGATCAGCTAATCCTGTAGGAGGAGATATCCATTACTGGAGTGGTGGAAATTTTCGGATTGAGCAGTTGAATGGCAGTGGTGGCAGTTTGGTCAGCACAGATGAAATGAGTGGGATTCAAGCCTTGGAAAGACTACATCCGGCTTTACCCATGCGACCAAGACGAGTGGAGCGTATAGAGTTCGAGTACATTCGACATGGCACTCAAACGCTGCTGGCTAATTGGCATGTCGCCAAAGGCCAGTTGATTCACCCGACTATCGGTGCTACTCGTACAGAAGAAGATTTCAAAAACCATATTGCTCGAACTTTGGACACTGACCCGGAAGCTGGTTGGATTTTCATTGTTGACCAACTCAACTCTTGATAGTCTTACAGCCTGATTACCAAGGTAAGATGATAAACCTTTTGGCTAACTTGGTTTAACCTTCTCTAGATTTTCACCTTCGGATATAAGCGAGTTACAGGGATGATGTAGCGATCGCCCCCCTCAATAAATCCCCTAGAATTGAGCGATCGAGCCATCAACCTGAGTGGGAATTCTCCATTTCCCCAACAAAAAGCCCCAGAACTCACAAAAGCGCTGGGGTAGTCATCAGGGTGCATCTACTTATTTCCTTATCCGCTGCTGCTTTGGCTCCATCTGGATAAACTGATAAATAACAGTTCGATATGCATGAAACTACATTCACTCAGGCGGTTAATATCGCTTTCTGGTGGGATACTCCATCCGACCACACAGCCAGGTTAGACCTAGAATTAAGTCTGATTTTGAGGTGGCGATCGCCGTTCAACAAAGAGAACTGGGGACAAAAATAGTGCAAGATAAACTTGAAAGCATTATATGAAATAGTTTTAAGTTTGCTACAAATAAATCCAATAAGCTAAGGAAGCAGGCTACCTCATTTGTAGCATTCATTTAGCGATTTCATATTAGGCAATGAGCTTCTAAAAAATCATCTTAGAAGGGATTAAAAGGTTCAATTGTTGCCACTTCCATGAGAGTTTCAGCAGCTTACTTGTACTATTTTCCTTGATCTCGGCTCAATCCCATACATCACTTGCAATACAGAATTTCAGTGGACTGTACGCTAGTGTAAAGCCGTCGGGTCAACCACTTCAGCTTCACCCTATACGCACACTTTGGATCGCTAGCGATGTTCACTGCATAACCACCAGCACCACTAGGAGGATTCGGTCCACTCGCTCCGCCTCGGAACAGATAGTTAAGCGGCGGGAAGAAGTCGCCGCGTGGCATGTCTACGGGGGGTGGGGGCACAGGTGCTGGAGCGGGGGGCGCAGGAGGTGCTGCATGAAAAGTTCCTGTGTTGTTGGAAATTTCCACTGTGAAGTACCGCAGGTGAGGATGGTCAACTGTATAGCGAACGTGAATATCGGTTAGTCCAGCTAATGGGTTACAAGCGCTCATTAGGAGTTCTTCAAGATTGAGCAGCACGACTGGAGCGGAGTTGTCAATCACAATCGAGTCTAAAGAGTCGGTGAAAACAACTGCGCCCATCTCCTCGTGAACCTCAAAGATCATACGATAGCGGCGAATTGGCTCCTGTTCTGTTGGGAGCAGACTCCGCCCTGCCTGAGTCGCATCCGAAGCCCACGCAGGTCTTCTAGAGGAATGGGCGTTACTGACTGCCATAGAGTCCATCGACATGAGAAGTCCAGAGCGAATAAAGGTAGTGTCGCTGACAAACTCTGTCCTAGTTCCGCCACCTGCCAGAGGCACTGTCACAGCTTTTCCTTCTAACTTAATCCAACCTTCGGCATCCTGATCAGCTGTCGTGATATAGACTGGAGCATAGGCGAAGGGATTAACACCATCGTCGTAGATGACATCGCCAACCCAGGTTCTTCCACCGACCTTGACAACCTGCCACTGTGCAGAGGGAGCAGGTGGAGGTGGAGGCGGGGGTATAGTAGGCAAAATTCCGGCATCGCCATCACCTCCGCCAACCCAACTCCACTCGGCAATGCGGAAACGATATTTCAAAGGATTGTTCGGTGGTGCAATGTTCTTCCGAGGACAGTTACCGTAAAGAGCAATGTTACCGCCAAAGGTAAAGGAGTTTTCGGGCAAGCCAGCATAACCTTCAGGCAGGAAGTTACTGGCTGGATCGGAGGTTGAGGGGTGAACTTTGAAGCCTTCAACCCGCAGCCAATGGGGTGTTTGTTCTGGAGTTGGGACAATCTGTCCGGGCTGGACACACAAGTCAACGCAGAAGCAGTTACCGACATTACCGCGATCAGGCTGCCGTCCTCGTAGCCGATCTTCAGCGAGTAGTAGGGCACCACCCAGAGTTTCAATCCGAAAATACAAATCGGGTCCACTAAAAATTTCAAAGTTGATTAACGGAGAGAACGGAGTCTTCTGAAAATCTTCTGTGGTGTAATCGATGCGGAATTTCCCTGATGCGTCGGTGACAGCAGAACCAAGGCTGTCATCCTCAAAGATATCGGTATCAAAGGCAAACACTCGGACATTAGGCACGGGCCGCTTAGTATTACAGGTAGTAACTTGCCCACAGATAGTCCAGGCACCAAACCGTGCCCGCACGGCGCACCAGTAACGAGAGGGAATGCAGTACTCCCAAGCGGCGATGAATACCTGCTCAGTTTGGATAGCCAGTTCCTTACTGGTTTGTCGCCATCGGGGCTGAATGGTTGTGATGGAAAACTGAAGCGGTTTTGGGGGATGGGGAAATGGGGGGCGATGGGGTACCGTTCCGCAAACAAAATCAATATCAAAGGCTTCTCCTTTGTAGTTCTGGTTTGCGCCTAATTCAAAGGTGAAGTTACCTTCTACATCAGGTTCGGCTTCAGCAATCAGGTATTTGGCTTTTGCTTCGACCATCTCATCACTCAGGATGGCAAAGGTATCTTTAGGGTCTGCAACTGCCAACGCTGCAATATTTTGGCTTTCATTGGTGCGATATAGCCGTACTTTGCCTATAGACAATGGCTCTGGACATTCCGAACAAATTAGTCCACAGAGCCTGCCCTTAAACAGGTAGGTCGTTCTGGATTCTGAATAAACCACAGGGATTTTTCCTTAAAGTTTGAGGGTGCTAGGACGAAAACTCTCAATGCTCTTAAATAAAGCCGTGCTGAATTGCTCAGTAATCTCAGTTCCGTTCTCAAGAAACTGCTTACATAATTGCTGGCTTTGAAAGTAAAAAATCAATTTTTATGAGGCAAAAGCCAGTTTATGCAAGCCGCCTAATAGCTCACTTGCATAAACTGCTGAATTGAGATTTGGAGTATTGATTTTTACCAGCGTCTAATCACCCTATTTCACGAGCGGTGAGGCATCGTAGCTTTAGAGTGCGTTATCAAGTCTAGTCAAATAGAGGAGCTACATGACTGGACTCGGTATCATTAGAGCCTGCTCATACCTGCCTATCGAGTAATCGTCTGATCTGTATTATGGAAAAGTCTTAGTGAGTATCGCAGTACCCTTAAGGGTACTCTTGGCTTGTTGCGCTTGGAGAGAGTGTTCAGGTAGTTTTGGAGCTGTTCCCGTGTTTCTTCAATGGTTAGTTTGCGAAGAAATTTTCTTTTGTCCAAAGTCCAATCATTGAAACGATCGCTTCACTATTTTTCTACTATTCAATAACCAATGACCGCAAAAGTACCCGTGAGGGTACTGCCAAGGCTTTACCAAGTTTCTTAGATTGAGAATACAAAAAGCATATAAAAGGAGTACGTTGTATGTGGATAGGGTCAATCAGACTAATCGTGGAAACGAAGGACGCGCCTTTTGCGGGAACCGACAGTCTGGTGCAGGCGACAATTTTGAGAGATGGCGCTGAACTTCGTGTGCTGAACTTGGATTATCCTACCGAAGACGATCTCGAACCTGGCGCAATCCGAAATTACGATTACATTGGACCGACAAAGCTGCCACGGAGGAACGATTTGACTCCTGAATTGCCGCCCGGTGTGGGTCAGAATCCGATGCCCTATCCAGGATATGGTTTTGAATTCTCAAATGGACTGAACCGTCACCTCAAAATCCGGTTGAGAATACGGGGGGACGATATGTGGATCAAAGATAACGTTGACTTGTACGTTAGATTTATTCGCCAACGAGCCACTAGCTTCGACACGCTAGCTTGGCAGGAAGACTCCGACTGGACTTACATTGCTAGTTGGACTCAAGACGTGGCGATGAGTACTGACAAGAGCGAAGGTGTCACCACTTGGAACCTGAATCTAACTTGAGACAACATCTGCGAAGGCACACTCCCAGTCTAGTCTTGGAGTATAACCAGTTCCTTCTTTTCTGTATCAGCTTGCTCAACCCCCGAAACTCTTCGTCACTCTGCCCTAGTCGGCTGGGCTGGTTTCCCAAGGGAGCGGATGAAGTTTAGGGGGTTTTTCGGGGTGAGAAAGTACGCAACTTTATGAAAGTATTCCCAAGAATTAGGGCGATCGCACATCACAGTTCTAGGGAATTTATCCAAGGCGATCGCACTCGCGTTTTGTCAGATTAGGGCTGGCGTTGCTTTCTGTGCATTTCCCTCCATCAGCTCTAACTCAACTGAAGTTAAAACCTTGGGCTGCATTTGACGCAAATCCTCCAGCACCCATTCAACATCAGTAAACTTAAAATATTCCGTTAACGTCCCTA
>DATNQL010000863.1:0-6423 GCA_036704025.1 Stenomitos sp. | reverse complement strand
TATGGCTGGTCAGCTAATCGGTATTTATAGATAGGGTTCCAAAAAATTTACAATTTCTTCATATTCAAACTCTTGAGCGAATTCTAATACTCTGATCACAAAGGACATATACTCAACGCTGACATCCTGAAGTCGCATCAGTTCAGACTCAACCTCCTCAATATCACCGGTTAAAACGGCTTGATGCAAAGCAATCAGTTCGTGACTCGGTGGAATCACCATTTTGATGGACGAAGACGGCGGATTGTGGCTCGATTTAAGTCCCGAAGATTCAAGCTCTTTGGTATGGTCATATAGCCAGGACACGTTTAAGTAATCCTGGATTTTGTCGAATAAATCTTGAGCTTGGATAGGCTTAGGAAGGAAATCGTTGCACCCAGACTCTAGACACTTTTGTCGGCTGACTTCAAACGCATTGGCAGAAACGGCAATAATAATTGTATTTTGCAGTTTTGATAACTGACGCAATTGTCGTGCCATTTCAAAACCATCGATCACAGGCATGATTAAATCAGCAAGAATCAAATCAGGTTGAAATGTAACCGCCTTGTCTAACCCTTCTTGTCCATTTGTGGCCTGTTCTAGTTCAAACCCAATTGGTTCTAGCATATTCATCAGGACAGATCTGTTCTCCCAACGGTCATCAACCACTAAAATTTTCCGTTGAGAGCCAGAGTAGCCAATGATGTGTTGGGTTGATTTCACGCTCATCGGCTGGATCGAGAGGGCAACTTCTGGCACTTGTAAATCAAACCAAAATGTACTGCCGACTCCAGACGTACTCTCAACCCAGATTTGGCTGCCCATCATCTCAACAATTCTCTGACTAATCGCTAGTCCTAATCCCGTTCCTTGGGAACGATGTGAGTGATCCCCCACTTGCTCGAACGGCAAGAATATCTTATCTAATTGCTCTGGAGGAATTCCCGTGCCAGTATCTTCCACTTGGAAGCGAATTGTAGTGATGGGTGATGGCTGTTGTCTCTCATTCCCGATGAGTGTAACCTTGAATGTAACACTGCCCCTGTCAGTAAATTTGACAGCATTGCTTAAAAGGTTCATTAAGACTTGGCGCAATCGCTTTTGATCCACCTGAATTCCTGCGGGGAGTAGGTTGAGAGCAGGGTAAGTAAATTCGATGTTTTTTTGTACAGCTTTCAGCTTGAAAATATCAGACAGTTCTGTCAGAAATCCAGGCAAATAAATCTCTTCTGGGTAAAGTTCCAGTTTGTCGGCTTCGATTTTGGACAGGTCTAAAATATCATTAATGAGTGTCAACAGATAGGTTCCGCAATCGTAAATAGTGTTAATCCCATCCTGTTGTTTGAGAGTACTATTTTTGTCCGCTTGCAGAATTTGTGCATAGCCTAAAATGCCATTGAGAGGAGTGCGAAGTTCATGGCTCATATTGGCGAGGAAGGTACTTTTAGCACGATTGGCAGCATCGGCAGCATAGGCGGCTTGTTGCAAGGCGACGGATTGCTGTCGAGTTTCTTTGAGCAATTGAGCTTGTTGTAACGCGACGCCTAACTGAATGCCAATCTGAATCACCGTATTAATTTCTGAGGCACTCCAGTGACGGGAACTTGAATTCTGATAACAAGCTAATAATCCCCACAGTTGATTGCCACAGAAGATGGGCACAATCAGATACGCTCTGGCTTGAAATCGCTCCAACAGTTTGATGTGACAAGGAGATAATCCAGTAGTATAGATGTCTTCACTCGCTAGATAGCTGTCAGTTTGGCTATAGATACCGCCTTGAGTCGCTTGCAGATAGCTATCCTGTATGGGTTCATTCTTAATACCCCAGGATCTGACGGCGCAGTTGTCGCTATCGAGAATATCATCTGTCAGATGAGGGACATGGTTCTGTTCGAGGGCTAGGGTTCTCCAGCCACTTGCCACAGACTCAGCAACAAATTGACCACTCCAGTCGGGCTTAAACTGATAGATCGCTACGCGATCGCAATTCATCACGCTGCGTAGTTCCTCTGTTGTAGCGTTGAAGATAGTGTTAATATCCAGAGACTGGCGCATTCGTTGCAGGACTTGAGCGAGCGCACGTTCTCGATTGGCATTCTCCCGCAAGATTTCCTCGGCTCGTTTGCGATCGGTAATATCTAGGACAGTGCCATACAGACGAACAAGCTGTCCTTGGTGATCAAAAACAGGTTCTCCTCTCGTTTCAATGTGACGGATTGAGCCATCGTTGAGAAGAATTCGCAGATCCGCTTCAAAGGGTTGTCCTAAAGAAGCCTTTTCATGAACCAATTTTAGATACGGTTCACGATCTTCAGGATGCATATATTGGATCGATTCATCAGGTTGAATTGCTCTTTGACTGGGTTCAAGTCCGTGAATGCGATAGAGTTCTTCACTCCAAGTGGTGATTTGTGTAGTGACATCATATTCCCAATTACCAATATGGGCAATCCGTTGGGCTTCGAGTACCTTGGCTTCAGCCTGTTTGCGCTCTGCAATTTCTAAATTTAATAATTCATTCGCATGGGCTAATTCTGATGTTCTTTGAGCCACTTGGATTTCTAAAGTCTTATTGTAGCTGGCGAATAATTGTTCTGCTTGTTTGCGTTGTGTAATGTCAGCAAACGCATTAATGCAATAAATAATATTACCTTGCTCGTCAAAAATCGGTGTTGCACGTATCTCAAAGGGAATAATCAACCCATCTCGATGCAGTTCTAAATCGTCATCGAATACCGTTTCACCCCGAAGCGCTCGGATGGCCGGAAGTTCTTCAGTTGGACAGAGCTGATTTTGGCGATAGATTTGATACGTTGCTGCAAATTCTTCGGTTACAGCCTCTGGGATAGTTTCTATGCCAATTAACTGCATAGCCGCTCGGTTAAAATACACAACTTTCCCCGTCGCTTCATGAATAGATATTCCAACAGGTATGGCATCCAAGAATTGCCTCAACTGGCTCTCACGCTGCGCTAACACTTGATTTAAAGATTTCAGTTCAGCAAACGACTGTTGCAGTTGCGTTGCCATACTATTAAAAGAATTTGCCAATTCCCCAACTTCATCAGCACGTTCAAGCTTTACAGGTTTATCCCATTGACCCTTGGCAATCTCTTTAGCAGCAGTATTTAAACCTAAGATGGGTCTGGTAATCCAACGAGCGGTGAGAATGCCAATCGTTATCGATCCAACGAATGCAGCAATACACAACAAGCTAGTGATGCGATTGTTGGCATAAATTTGCTTCATAAAGTCGGATTCGGGAACGACGGTGATAATTAATCCATCCAACTCAGATTGAGGCGAGAGGGGGTTCACTTGTAAGAAATGACGATTGTGGTGAAAGTCAAATTCTAAGTTTTTCTTTTGCTTAATTTGATGGAGATTTTTTACCTGAGATAATATAAACTTCAAGGATGCCTGAGTGAGAGGATTTCTACTGTTTTGCGTGGCTACTCTCCACTCTTGAGGATTCAAGTTTTTCAGATAATCTGAATCCAAATTGGGCTTAAAGGGTGTCTCCCCTGTGGAACTCGCAATCAGTAATCCTTGGCGATCAATAATGAATACCTGACCAGTCTGTCCTATTTCCAATTGAGCTAGAAAATTAGCAAAATGAGGCAAATAAACGGCAGCCGCCAAAACGCCCTGAAACTTGCCATCTGAATCATCAAATGGCAAAAAGTTAACCATCGTCAATATAGGATGATCGACTCCCTGTGAGAGATTAACCACTGGAAGCCAAATCGCTTGACCGGCTTCTTGTGCGGCTTGATACCAGGGACGTCCCTTGGGGGGATCGTTGTGTGGATCGTAGTCATGTCTGACTTTTGTTAGTTTAATTCGCTTGCCTTGAGAATTGGCGGCATAGTAGTGAAAGGCGTAGTTTGTGGATTGATTCAGGACTCGGATAATCAACCCATCTCTTGCCAATGCTTTTTCGACAGCGAGGAATTCTTTGTTTTCAGTGGCGATCGCCACAGTACTCACCGTGTCATAGACTTGTAGTTGCTGCGCGAAGTAGCGTTCTAAACCCGAAAAATTTTTCCACTCCAAAACCCTGGTGTGAATGGCGGCGGCAAGGCTTTGATTCATCTGCTTAGGCACATTCAGGTAATGTTGTAGATTTTGCTCAACCCTTTCGTCCACCTCATCCATTAACTGATGCGCCAGTTCCTCTACAGATTTCTGACCACTTTTGAAGGAGAGATACCCCACTAATCCCACTGTGCCAACCATTTGCAGGACGAAAGGGACGATCAGGATAGTTCGCAGGGAAACCCTCCCCGCGACTCTGGCAGCGAAGTGGTTGAGCGATGGCATGAGCAAGGGTGAGTCCTATTCAGTTTTGTGATTTGACCTTCTATGTCTACCTTAAGTTATATTTTTTTTTATGCCTTGAGAGAGATGGAAACTTGAGAAGGTGAAGAATATTGGCTATTGGCTGATCCTATTGGTGGCAACCAGGCAGTCCCGATGAAAAAAATTCACCGCCATGAATGAAAATAGTCCTCCCTTACACCCTACACCCCACTTTCAAGTTAGAGGGCAGAAGGAAAGCCGCTCTTGTTGCCAGGGAGAAGGACACGATAGAAGTTCTGATTGATGGTGGGCGAAGTGGTTCAAGCCCTGAACCCTTGCCTGAACCAGTCAGAGAACTTTAAAGAAGTATACTTCTAACCAAACCGAGCAATCCGCAATCGAATGTTACAGAGAAATTTCTGGAAATAATCAGGAACTTGCCTCTGAGGATATGAAAGAAGTAGTCAAGGCGGCTGACTACCAACGAGTTGATTCGTTGTTCGTTGCCAAAGGTCATCAGCAGTGGGGTAGCTTCGACCTACACAAGAGCACGGTGCAACTGCACGAACAAAAACAGGCTGGGAACGAGGATTTGTTAGATTTTGCAGCCATTCATAGCCTTGGAAGCGGTGGCATTGTAATAGATGTGAAACCTGAACAAATTCCAGCCAAATCTACACTTATAGCGATTTACTGCGACTCATTGTTCTGCACCTAAACCTGTAGTTACTCACTTGACGCCGCCCATAAGTAGATTTGCTTTCTCGATAGGTTGAAAGCAGCGAATATGATGCTACGATTCCCATGAGTACCGTGGGTCAAACGGGAATCGTAAAGACGCAATTCGTTGCGTCTATTGTGAGGAGTTCGATAAAGGAATGAAAAGTCTGTGGTTGATGCAAAGTTATCTTCTGGACGGTCGTTAAATCCAACCGGTCCTAGACTTCTGACGTTACTGACCATTGGTTTGAGCCTGGGATCATTAATACTAGATTGGACAGCGGGGCGATCGCTCATATCAGATTTCTCAATGACCCTACCGCTGTTGATGTGCGCCATAATGACGGCGGCTCTCGGCTACTGGGCCGTGCCTCTTTTACAAGCTCTAAAAATGGGGCAGATTATCCGTGAGGAAGGTCCCCAATCACATCTACGTAAAGCAGGTACCCCGACCATGGGTGGCCTGTTTTTTGTTCCCGTAGCCGTGGTGGTTGCCCTCCTGTGGTCGGGATTGGTGATGAGGGGGCAAGACTTTGGCTCTGTACTCGCGGTTTGTTTGGTCACCCTTGCCTATGCTGGAGTGGGCTGGCTGGATGATTGGCAAATTGTTCGACGCCGTTCTAATAAAGGAATTTCACCCCGCACGAAACTGGCTCTACAAATTGGCGTGGGTGCATTGTTCTGTTTATGGTTAGCTTGCACTCAATCGGCAAGTATCACCACCATCAACTTGCCCTTAGGGCTAGCCATACCCTTAGGCTTCTTATTTTGGCCGTTTGCCGTTTTTGTACAGGTAGCCGAAAGCAATGCCACCAATCTCACCGATGGTGTGGATGGATTGGCCGCCGGAACCTGTGCGATCGCTCTTTTAGGACTAGGCGCGATCGTTGGCCCCACTTCGCCTGGTTTAATGGTTTTCTGTGCTTGTATGGCTGGCACTTGCCTGGGCTTTGTGGTTCATAACCGCAACCCAGCTACAGTATTTATGGGCGATACAGGTTCTTTGGCCTTAGGAGGCGCACTAGCGGCTGTCGGTCTGTTATCTCACAACGTTTGGGGTTTATTTATCATCAGTGGTATTTTCTTTGTAGAGTCCCTATCTGTGATCGCCCAAGTGGGTTACTACAAAGCGACTAAAGATGGAAATGGTATTGGTAAGCGTCTATTGAAAATGTCACCGTATCACAACCATCTCGAACTCAGCGGTTGGTCAGAAACCCAGATTGTGGGTGTGTTTTATCTAATGAACGGTCTTCTGGCATTTTTGAGCTTGGCGATGAAGATGGGTCATTGAGCGATTTTAGGACTTATGCGGCTGCAAGCGGCATCCTGTTAGAGCGCATCCGGGAAGAGTCTCTCATGCTGCCAACGGCTTAAGACTGTCCTGACCCAGCGATTGGACAATCCTCAGATGGG
>DATNQL010000862.1:0-5304 GCA_036704025.1 Stenomitos sp. | reverse complement strand
GAATGGACTACCCGATGACCCGATTCAGGATGTGGTTGACGCCATCAACCAATACGGCGGTGAAGCGATCGCCTATGGGGGCGATGTCTCAGAACCCTCTCAGGCTCAAACTTGTGTCCAAACCGCGATCGAACAATATGGGCGTCTAGATGTCCTGGTGAATAACGCCGGAGTGTTTTTAGCAACGGCTGAAACTCAAGACTATCCCATAGAAGTATTCGACGAAACCATCAGGATGAACATCCGTTCCGCCTTCTTGATGACCAAGTACGCCTTGCCACACTTGCAAAAAACCCAAGGTAACATTGTCGCGGCTGGCTCCGAAGCGGGTTTCAATGGGGTGCCGAAAAACTCTCCCTATAGTGGTACGAAAGGTTGGATACATTCTTTTATAAAGGGTGTAGCAGCGGAGCAAGCCAAATATGGTGTTCGGGCTAACTGTTTCTGTCCAGGTGCGATCGATACCGCTTGGACTCATAAAGAAACAGGACCGATGGATGCCGAGATGGAAGAAATGACCGTCATGGCAGCTCTGATGGGACGACGTGGCACACCAGAAGAAATGGCGAATGTCTGTGCTTTTCTCGCCTCTGACGAAGCCAGCTATGTCACTGGGGCATTATGGCTGGCTGATGGCGGTGTCACCATCGCTAAAGGAGCTGTGGGTCAACAAACACCAGAGCCACTGCGCGAACAACCGCAGGGTGAACTGCGCCTCGATCACTCCCAAGAAGGGTTAGAAAACAAACACATCCAAACCATTAGCTAGTCAAAGCTTTGAACTAACTCTTGCCAACAAAAAAGTACTACTTTGAAGCGCTTGTGGCGTCTCAGGAATGAGGTGAGGCTGCAAGTGAAATTGGCGCTTGCTTCCTAGCCTGAAGGATTCAAGGCTCACGCCAAGTAACCCACCCACGACGACTTGAGGACATAAAGAAATGACATCAGGACAAGACATTGTTCCAAATCAACCCCAAACATCGAATGAAGCCAGCAGCGTCACGGATGCTGAACGTTGGGCAACGTTAATTGGTGGCGGAGCCATGGTACTTTTCGGGCTGAAGCAAGGCTCGCTCAGGGGTGCCCTAACGGCTCTAGCTGGTGGCGGACTGCTGTATCGCGGGGTAACCGCCCAAACCGGAATTCAAGATGCAATCGGTATGAACCAAAGTATCAAAGTCGAAAAGACTGTGACGATTAGCAACAAATCCCCAGAAGAGCTTTATCAATTCTGGCGGAATTTTGAGAATCTGCCGTACTTTATGAAGCATCTCAAACATGTGAGTGTGATTAACAACACCCGCTCCCATTGGATTGCCAGTGCACCCATGGGTGGCAGCGTGGAATGGGATGCGGAAATTATCAACGACCAAGAGAATCGCTTGATTGCGTGGGCATCTGTTGAAGGCGCGGATATTGACAACTCAGGATTTGTGCGGTTTCAAAGAGCACCCCAAGGACGCGGTACGGAGGTAAAAGTTGTGATCGAATATAACCCACCGGGTGGAGGTGTGGGAGATGCGATCGCTAAACTCTTCGGTGAACAACCCCAACAACAAATTGGCGATGAGTTACGCCGCTTCAAGATGCTGATGGAAGCAGGCGAGATGGCAACCACGGAAGGTCAGCCTTCTGGAAGACGTTAATCCTTTTTTGGTGTGAGAGTTTTCATGGCGAAACCGATAACTTAATCAAATTTAGCTTAATCTTCAAAACCCTTCATCAAGAATTGAAATGAATCGAATTATTCGTCGTCTGCAAACCCAATTCATCACTTTTTTTCTAGTAGCCTTTGCCTTTTTAGTCATTCCTGCTTTTAGCTACAACCCATCCATTCAAGCCCAAGCTGAACCATTGACCCCGGAAGCAACTCAATATCAAGTCAACAGCCAAGATAGTCCGTTCCGGGAAAATGACCAAGAGAAAGTCAATCAAATCTTTAAGGACAATAAAAACCCTCAACCCGCTTCAGAAACAACCCAAGAGATTGGGGAAAATTTGAATAAAGCTCCCAAAGCCGCTAAGCGAACACTTGAAGATGTGGCTGAAAACATCAAAGAAAAACTGAATCTTGACCAACCGCTTTATCCGGGAACCAAAGAAGTTTTGGATGATGCCAAAAATGCGGTGCGGGGAGATTGAGTTTCATCAAAAGAGGACTATTTATCCTTCGTGACATAGCAGCGACTCATCCTTGTTAATCGCTTACTTAAGGAGACTTATTTTAATGAAAGCTGTTTGCTGGCATGGTGCCAATGATGTGCGGGTTGATACGGTACCTGACCCCCAAATTATCAATCCGCGTGATGCGATTATCAAAATTACGTCCACCGCCATCTGTGGTTCCGATTTACATCTTTACAACGGTTTTATCCCAACCATGGAGTCAGGGGACATCCTAGGTCATGAATTTATGGGGGAAGTGGTCGAACTCGGCAGCGCGGTGAAGAATGTACAAATCGGCGATCGGGTGGTTGTCCCCTTCACCATTTCCTGTGGCAACTGCTTCTTCTGCCAACGGGATTTGTGGTCGCTGTGTGATAACTCAAACCCAAACAGTTGGATGGCTGAGAAAATGTACGGTCATTCCCCCGCAGGGCTATTTGGTTACACTCACATGCTGGGTGGTTATGCCGGCGGGCAGGCTGAATATGCGCGGGTACCCTTTGCCGATGTTGGCTTGTTCAAAATTCCCGATGGGTTAGCCGATGAACAGGTACTCTTCCTCACCGACATCTTCCCCACCGGTTACATGGCAGCCGAAAATTGCAACATTCAACCCGGAGATACGGTTGCGGTTTGGGGTTGTGGGCCAGTTGGACAGTTTGCCATCAAGAGTGCCTATATGCTAGGTGCTGATCGCGTCATCGCCATTGACCGCATTCCTGAACGCCTGCAAATGGCGAAGGAACAAGGCAAGGCAGAAGTGCTCAACTACGAGGAACTCGACGTAGGCGAAGCCCTCACAGAAATGACAGGGGGGCGGGGGCCTGATGCTTGCCTGGATGCAGTTGGCATGGAAGCGCACGGCACCGATGCGATGGCATTCTACGACAAAGCCAAGCAAGCCGTGCGACTAGAAACGGATCGACCGACTGCCCTGCGGCAAGTGCTGGTGGCTTGTCGCAAAGGGGGTCATGTATCGCTAGCCGGTGTTTATGGCGGCTTCTTGGACAAAGTGCCGATGGGCGCAGCGTTTAATAAAGGTTTGACCTTGAAAATGGGACAAACACATGTCCATCGCTACTTGCGCCCCTTACTCGAACGGGTTCAAAATGGCGACATCGACCCCTCCTTTGTGATTACCCATAAGATGAGCTTGGAGGATGCCCCCAAAGGTTATGAAATTTTCAAGAACAAAAAGGACAACTGTATTAAGGTTGTCCTCAAACCGTGAGGTGTCGCAGCCAGGGGATTAACCGCAAATTACCAGTCGAGGGGTCAGACGTATCGCCTCAAAAAACCGGATTTTCAGGATTGGTAGGGGCATGTCTTGTGCCTGCCCTGCCCAGAGGTGGGGCACCTATCTACCCAGAGGTGGGGCACCTACAAGAGGTGCCCCTACAAAATGTCCTTTTATATCATTTAACCCTCGACGGATGAGTGGATGTTACAAAAGTTCCGTTTAGGCGAGACGGTTCTTAAAGGCAACTAGGAAAACTGTATAAAACTACGTTTTAAATTATTCTCTTTTCAGAGTAATAAAAAGCCTGTTAAAAATTAAAATAAAAACTAACCTTTAACTAAAAAATGTAAAATTTTCAGCCTATCTTTCAATTACTGCATAAAGTGTATTGGTCTTGGTGATAAAGCCATAGAGGCTTGCAGTAGAGGAATGACTGCTCATGAGTCAGGTGAGAGTTAAGGTTCTGACGAACAATGATTTGGAAATTTTAGGAGAGATTAGAACCAGCCTATTTGATGGTGGTTATTATTGCCCGATTTCAGATGTACTCAATAATTCACGCACGTTTATTGAGCTCACTGATGTCGATGTATACAGTCAGGGTCAACTTCTTACTCACATGGAATCTCTTTGCATCAATAAACCTGCGATCGCGTTTTTGGGTGAGGGATAACCCGATCAGCTTCTCAGTCCGGATTGGCGGTACACAAATAGCTGAGCTAGCCGGAGAGGGCGAAGCATTCGGATAGAAAAATCTTGGTTAAACTACAAAATTGATCGCTCGAATGCTTCGCCCCTACAAAATTTCTATCTGCGGGCTGTGACCCTTCCTAATTCGCCAACAACATTTTTCAATCGCCAAGCTACTCTCGTCGTTTAACTTGGTCGAACGCTTCACACAGTTCCTCAAACGTGCAGCCAAGAACCTCGATTAAAAGCCTAACGTGCTTGAGGCGTGGCTCCGACTTGCCATTTTCCCAATCGCTTACAGCCGTAAGGCTGATACCAAGAGCAACAGCTAGCTTCATCTGTGTGAGGCTGGCACGTTCCCGCAATTTTGCAAGGGTCAATGGTTGATCTTCTTGGCTTTCCATTGTAAAGTAAACTTTGTCAAGAAAACTTGTAATCAAAGGCGAATAAAAGCAGGCGACTCGGACAGCCGCTATCAACGGTTAATCTAAGTTTTCTGCCCTTACCTAGTGTGCCAGAGGAGCGGACAGCTATTCGGCTGAACTTCGCATGGCTGTCTGCTGCCTCATGGCTGAGACTTTGGCTTGATTGCAGAAAAAAGCGATCGCGCTTTATGCGATCAGCCAAGGGCTGGTGCGCTGATGCGATCGCCCACACAATCTATCTTCTACTGTCCCATGAAAAAACCATTTTCAGTCAGGTCAACCCGATCTGGCTCAGACACCTTACTCGAACGACTCCATCCCTGGTGCATCATCCGCCCATTTCCGAATATGCGCTCCAAGATTGTCGGACGCTTTCGCCGCCGAATTGACGCCGAGGGGCATCTGCGAGTGCTCAAGCAAATGATCCCAACGGTTCCGTTTGAAATCATGTTCGACGTGCCGCCGGAAGAAACGGACGTGGAAGATTTACAGCAAAACAGCAAAATCCCGAATTGATCCCCCCCAACCCCCCTTAAAAAGGGGGGCTATAAAACCAATTACCCTGGAATAAACTACTAATTTATCGAATAGAAAGTTTTGCATTTAATTAGTCACCATTAAACCAGAAAAACCGGATAAAATTCCCCCCTTTTTAAGCTATGCATTACTCGCATCTTTCTTAACAAAATTAGACTTGACAGGAGTAGTAGAAATCGGGGAGACTAACAGCCAAGTTTGGGCGATGTCATGCAGTCGTCGCAGACCTTGCCAAATCGTCTTCAC
>DATNQL010000861.1:0-2278 GCA_036704025.1 Stenomitos sp. | reverse complement strand
GATGCAGGTGAAAACACCATCTTCTACACGGTCAAAGAAGCACAAGACATCCTCAATGCTTCAGTGAGTACTGATAATCAGGATGCGCGGTATATCCTCGACAAGCAATTGATTGCGTCTTGGTTGAACGTTCTTGCTGGTAATAGCTACTTTCATGTCAAGACCGATATCAACAACGCTATCGTATGGTTGCAGAATGCTACCCCGAACGAAGGCGGTACGTCGTCTGGCGATGGCAAATTAGACGGAACAACCAAACTGCCATCTAGTGACCTGCGTTGGTCTACTAAACTCGGCTCCGTTTCAGGTACCCAGCAGCATTACGGCGTTCAAATCAAGGATGTGTTGGATTATTACAACAACACAGGGGCTGGTTTGGCAATTGACCGCGATACCGGTGTGGTCGGTGGAAGCACAAGCAACTTGGCTACTTTGCAACTCTATCAGCCCTATTTCTAAGTCGTTTCGCAGCATTGAGTATCCCAGCCTGACCTAGAGAGCATCCCTCGTTGATCACCAAGTTTGGTAAGGGAGAATATCAGAAATAGGCAAGATACTCCCTAGTAGGGTGGGCACTGCCCACCCTATTGTGATTTCGTCCATCCGGAGAAACCAACTCACGAAAACAGGACTGACGCAGAAAGCCCCCGACGCTCCCAAATCTGGGGGAACCGAATTTACTCCCCCCAAGCTTGGGGGGTTGGGGGGGCTTGCACGATGTTGACACCAATGCACAGCCGTGCACCCCTACTGTCGTGATACGGACTGTTTCAAATCAACCCAACTACAAACCCGCCTGCGCTTCCTTCGCGACTTCTTTGTTTTCATCCTTTGCCAAAGTTTCTAGCGTAGAATGAGCCTCTACACCACCCAGCCGACTGAGTGCCTGCGCCACTCGAAAGCGAACCTGCCAATCTGAATTCGTGGCAAAAGGAATCAACAAGGATACTGCACGCGCATCGCCTAACTCTCCCAGAGAACTAATCGCCGCCGTTTGCACCAGGCTGGTTTCCGAATTAAGCGCTTCCTGCAATAAGTCAAACGAACGTGGATCGCCCATTTCCCCTAATGCGGCAATAATACTGAATTGCACTAACCACTCAGATGTTTGATGATAAAGCCGCTCAATATCTTCATAGGCTTCTGTCAGCTTGAGTGCACCCAACGCATCAGCCGCCGCCGCTTGCACATCCGGTTCTGAGTCATTGAGTAAGCGATCGCGTAATAGATTTAACGTGGCTGGTAAATCTTGATTCCCCAAGGTATCCAACTGACTCACCGCCGCATATCGGACACGAGTATTGGCATCCTTCACAACTGGCTGAATTAACTCAAACGCCACAGCCGGTTCCAGTTGACGTAACTGGTTAACTCCACTTATACGCTGACCAAAGTCCTGAGAACTCAGCAGCTCTTGAACAGACTCACGAGTAACGCTCATTGGTATTTGTTTATTATTGCTTGATTAGTGATTGAATAGGGCAGCGGCTAATTAGGCCAAAGCCCCAATTAACTGCTGCCCTTTCTCTGCATTAAACCAGGAATTGTGTCCTCAGTGCCACACGGAGAGTCTTCGACTCAATCATTAAACTCCGCCGCCATCGCCCGCACAATATCCCCAGGCGTAAGAATACCAATGACCTTACCCTGATCATTCACTACCGCCAATCGCCGGATGGACTTTTCCTGCATCAGCTTAGCCGCCTTCCGCAGGGGTTGAGCCGATTCCACCGTCACAGGATTCGTACTCATCACTTCCCCAACGGTTTGCCCCAGCGCTTTATGGAGTTCTTGTTCGTGACGAGCCGGATTTTCTAAAAAAATCACACTATCGAGAAACATAATATAAAGCGGCGGCTCAACTCCTGTCTCCTGCCACAACAAATCCGTTTCAGAAATGACGCCCACCAAACTGCCTGCGTCATCCACCACCGGCAAACCACTGATGCGCTGTTCTGCCAGAATCTTAATTGCCTCTTTGATTGGCGTTTGCGGCTTGACCATGATGGGGTCACGGCTCATGACATCGGCAACGGTTTTGGCCATACTCAGGCTGTTCGCTCTTTAAAAATATGTCTCACAATATATTGTAGGGAATTGCGGGGAGCATCGAGCTTCTTCTTTCCTGTAATCTTTCTCCCCCCTTTTTAAGCTATGCATTACTCGCATCTTTCTTAACAAAATTAGACTTGACAGGAGTAGTAGAAATCGGGGAGACTAACAGCCAAGTTTGGGCGATGTCATGCAGTCGTCGCAGACCTTGCCAAATCGTCTTCAC
>DATNQL010000860.1:0-15242 GCA_036704025.1 Stenomitos sp. | reverse complement strand
TCCTTAAACTTTTCCTCCGCTGATTTGTCTCCCGGATTTCGATCAGGGTGATATTGCAGAGCGAGTCGTCGAAAAGCCTTCTTGATCTCCTCGCTGGATGCCTCTGGGGACACGCCCAAAATCTCATAATAATTCCGAAAGTTCTGCATAGAAAATAGAAATTAGCGAGTCGCTATTGGCTTTAATGGTTAAGCGGGACTTAGTTGAAAAGGCAATTTTTACTCCAGGTGGAAATAAAGGGTATACCTGAACTCAACAGGAAAACTGGGCTGTTAGCTCTCTGAACAGTTAATGACTCACCTTAAAACCAATCATCATCGTCATCATCCCAATCATTCTGTAAAGGAGCAGGCCGAGATTCCCGTCTGGGTAGGTTCGGTGAACTGCGTTCAGCAACGCTTTCTCGATCTCGACCATATCGACCCCCCCCAACCTCATAAGAGTCACGTCGGGTACTGCGTTCCCAATACCGATCCCGATCACTTTCTCCAGAGAAGACACGACGAATTCCGCCAAAAAAGTCATCGTCATCCTCATCTGAATATTGCAGTTGCACTTCTCGCTTCAGCTCATACAAGGCATCCTGAAGATCGGAATAAGCTCGGTCTATGGCACGCTCGTCATGACGGGTAATCGCCTGTCGCAGGTCTTGAATCAATGCTTCAATGCGACGACGATGTATACCAGCAAACTGATTGCCAAAATCTAGGGTCACTTCTTTCAGTTGCCGTTCAGCCTCATTCGCCAAACTTTCTGCCCGATTGCGTTTTTCCACCCGCTCCCGTCGTTCTCGGTCTGTTTGGGCAAATTGCTCGGCTTCACGAATCATCTGGCTGACTTCCGACTCACTCAAAGTAGAAGCACCTTGAATTGTCACGCTTTGTTCTCGACCGGTGGTTTTGTCTAACGCTGTAACCTGCAAAATTCCATTGGCATCAATATCAAAAGAGACTTGGATTTGAGGTACACCACGAGGCGCGGGAGGAATTCCGGTAAGCTTAAACCGACCCAACGACTTATTATCCGCCGCCATTTCCCGTTCGCCTTGGAGGACATGAATTTCTACCAAGGTCTGATTGTTGTCAGCGGTGGAGAAGATATCCGACTTTCGAGTGGGGATAGTCGTATTGCGGGGAATTAGCTTTTTCGTCACACCCCCAATCGTTTCTAACCCCATCGACAAAGGGGTCACATCTAATAAGAGGATATCCTTCACTTCATTGGAGAGGATTCCTGCTTGAATAGCAGCTCCCACAGCTACCACTTCGTCGGGGTTAACGTTCTGATTCGGTTCTTGATCAATAAAGCTCCGCACGAGTTGTTGCACCAGTGGGATACGTGTTGAGCCACCCACCAAAACCACTTCATCAATTTGACTTGGACTTAAGGCCGCATCTTGTAGAGCGCGTTTCAAGGGGCGACGCAATCGACCAATCAGATCGGCACATAAAGTCTCAAACTGTGCACGGGTGAGCCGAGTTTCCAAATGCTTCGGCCCATCTTCTGTCGCCGTGATAAACGGCAAATTGATATCGGTAACACTCACCCCCGAAAGCTCAATTTTGGCTTTTTCCGCTGCCTCATTTAAGCGTTGCAGGGCTTGGCGATCGCGTCTTAAATCCACCCCTTCGGTTTCCAAAAACTGCTCTGCTAACCAGTCAACAATTTTACGATCAAAATCATTCCCCCCTAGTTGAGTATCACCACTAGTGGCCTTGACTTCAAACACCCCATCCCCAACGTCTAGAATGGAGACATCAAACGTACCCCCTCCCAAGTCAAACACCAGGATAGTCTCACTCTCTTTGCGATCCATCCCATACGCCAGAGAGGCTGCCGTTGGCTCATTGAGAATACGCAGAACTTCTAAGCCTGCAATTCGTCCCGCATCTCGTGTCGCTTGCCGCTGAGAATCATTGAAGTAAGCGGGAACTGTAATCACCGCACCCGTCACCGGCTCTCCCAGATAACGACCGGCCTCATCTGCCAGCTTCCGCAGCACCATCGCCGAAACTTCTTCTGGGGCAAATTCTTTCTTCAAACGAGGGCACCTAATTTTTATGCTGCCCGCTTCATCGCGGCGAATGGTGTAAGCAACGCGTCTGGACTCTGGACTGACTTCGTCATATTTTCGTCCAATGAACCGCTTGACGGCATAAAACGTATTTTGGGGATTGAGCACGGTTTGGCGACGTGCCATTTGTCCGACCAAACGCTCCCCATCCTTGCTAAAGCCAACGACCGAAGGTGTTGTCCGCATCCCTTCTGCATTGGCAATTACCACCGGCTTGCCACCCTCCATGACCGCTACCACGGAGTTTGTTGTACCCAGGTCAATGCCGACTACCTTGCCCATGCGTGCTTTTATCTCCTCTCGGTTTCGGTGCCAAATCGCTCAACGACTTTACTTATCCTATATACTGCTGACAAGAGAGTCTCCTGAATAGATATTGGTATAAAGGATTGATCACACAAGACTCTTCATTTTCAGCTATGTTTAAGCTGTGTCCTGAAGTGCTGAAACTATTCTATCGTGCTGAAGTTGCCAGTCTGGTAAGGGTGATTGCCCAACAGACCGCTACAGACCTCAACAAACCGTTACTCATCTGTATCATTCCTTAAGTTTAAAGCTTCTCAAATATTCTCTGATCGGAGCGCCGATGGAGCGTTTCTCGTTATTCCTCAGCTATTGCCCCAACTGGGACTCTGACGAAGACACCCTCCACAGCGATCGCATTACATCCAGCGACCACACCGAATCACTGTCCTTCATGGCTTCATAAAACGGTCTTTTTGTCAACTCAAAACACTTGAAAAGCACGGTAAAACTCCGACACTTTAGCAGAGCTTTGATCGGGGGTAATAGCCTATATAACTTTCTTACTTAATTGTGTTACGCGCTCATTTATGTATTACGCTGTATAACGTTAGTGTTGCGACTGTGTCCAATAGGTTTGATCACCTCAGGCAATTATGAACTGGTACCTCCTCGTTGCCTGAGGTTTTCTCTTTCAAGCCTGGAATCGCTTCTGAAGGATTCTAGACCGTAACATTAACTGACCTGAATAGCTTGGAACGACCATGACAATCAAGCGATTAGAGTCACATGCGCCAAGAAGTTATTCATTAGTTTTGTATTCAATTTAACATTATTAGTACCCTAATTACGATAAATGCTACTGGGAAGATAGAAAGCCATATCACCCAATCCGCTTTCACTGTTAATCCCTAGAAACTACAGATATGTCCACAGCCCCTAATCTCATTTCCAAAAATAAATGCTTCGGCGGTACAGTCAACTTTTACCAACACCAATCTCAGACTTGTAATGGCGACATGCGATTTGCCATTTACCAACCCCCTCAAGCCAAATTGGAACGGGTGCCCGTACTCTATTTCCTCTCGGGCTTAACCTGCACCGAAGAGAACTTTATGGTTAAAGCAGGAGCACAACAATTAGCGGCTGAATATGGATTGATGCTGGTTGCCCCCGATACCAGTCCGCGTAATACAGGAATTGCTGGTGAAGAGGATGACTGGGATTTTGGCACGGGTGCGGGTTTTTATGTGGATGCGACGGTGGAACCTTGGGCGTCCCACTACCGGATGTATAGCTATGTCGTCCACGAGTTGCCGGATTTAATTGCGGAACATTTCCCAGTGCAACCCGATAAACAAGGAATCTTCGGTCATTCTATGGGGGGACATGGAGCACTGATTTGTGCCCTGAGAAACCCTGAACAGTACAAATCGGTTTCTGCCTTTGCTCCCATTGCAGCACCCATGCGCTGTCCATGGGGACAAAAAGCCTTTACTCATTACTTGGGTTCCGACTCAGAAAGCTGGCGTCCCTACGATGCCAGTGAATTGGTACTCATCGCTGGCTATAACCGTCCCATTCTCATCGACCAAGGTACCGCAGACCCCTTTTTAGAAGAGCAGTTGCTCCCGGAGGTGTTTAAAGAAGCTTGTGAAACTGTCGGGCAACCGCTCACACTGCGCTTTCAGGAAGGCTATAACCACAGTTACTACTTCATCGCCACTTTTATTGAAGACCATATCCGTTACCATGCAGCGGCTTTGTGTAGCTAAACCTCTACCCGGAAGAGGCATCAACCTTCTTGCCCCAGCGTGTGACTCTCCTCACAACCCTAAACCCAAACAATCACGTTAGTTAAAAACACTTCATCACAACCAATTCTACGATTTTCCTTGATATTAGAAATAGCTACTACTGTTCTCATGCCTATGCAGTGTCCGACGATTCTGCAAGAATCTGCCAAACAGGGTATTCAGCCCTCATCCCTTCATGTCCTGGTGAGAGGTAGCTTGGATTTCTTGTCAGGTAAGCCGATGCTGCCTCATTCCCTAAAATTCCCCTATTGATTCACGTTGAGAGACTGCTCTATGTTTGACCCTACCCAATTACTCATTGACCACTTTGTGCAACAGATTCGAGAAGGATACCATCGCACCTACGGAGGATGGAAGTCTGACTATGCAGACATTATTGGCTGGGCGGGCGGTATGGCATTGGAAAATATCGCCAATAGTGACGCCCTTTATCATAATGTCGAGCATACCATCCTAGTTACCTTGGTTGGACAGGAAATCTTGCGAGGTAAGCACATCCGGGAGGGTGGCATTTCTTGTGAAGACTGGATGCACGGTATCATCTCCTTGCTTTGTCATGACATCGGTTATGTCAAAGGGGTTTGCCGTCTAGACAGACCCAGTGAAGGCTTGTACGCGACAGGGGTAAACGATGAGATGGTTGCTTTGCCTCCAGGTGCGAGTGATGCTTCATTGACTCCCTACCATGTAGACCGAGGCAAACTGTTTATTGAAGAGCGTTTCGGGGGTCACATTTTGATTGATGCTGATGTGATTAAGCGCAACATTGAACTGACTCGTTTCCCAGTTCCTACGGATGAAGACCATCAAGACAGAATTAACTGTCCAGGTTTGGTGAGAGCGGCTGATTTAATTGGTCAGCTTTCTGACCCACGGTACTTAAAAAAAATTAGCGCTTTGTACTACGAGTTTGAAGAAACTGGGGTCAACACAGCGTTAGGTTATCGTCATCCTGGAGACTTACGCCAAAATTATTCCAAGTTTTACTGGAATGGGGTCTATCCCTATATCAAAGATGCGCTGCGCTACTTAGAACTGACCCTTGAGGGGAAACAAATCATGGCGAACCTTTACGCCAATGTGTTCGTGGTTGAGCATGAACAAACCGCTGCTGTTGTGACGGCAGCTTAAGGGGTAAAGGGGTATATCTCTGTTGAGGCTTCATTCAAGTTGGATCAATTGGCATCTAAAACCTGGAATTTCTCTGAACTTGGAGGAATTCCAGGTTCTTTCACATTCATCCATCAATCCCAGATTTAACACTTTTCTGAAAAGTCAACGATGGCACCACGAGTGGTGAGGTCTTGGCATTGCTGATGGCTTAATCCAATTCCCATTCCCAAGTAGCACCCCTCGACTAAAGCCTCTGACCATACCGTTTCATTCAGGGTTGCACCTCTTAAATCGGCTTCTCTCAAATCGGCTTTAGTAAAATTTGCAAAGATTAAGTCTGCCTCTAACAATCGACTCTTTCGCAAATTTGCCCCAGTCAAATCTGCGCGAATAAAATTGACTCCATCCAATACTAAACCCGATAAATCAGCTCCTTGGAGATTCGGAAATTTGATTTGATTTGGAGCCTGAAAAAAACGCATGATACAGGTTATATTGGCCTGGGTTAACGGTATTTTTGCTAAAAACTCGTATCTGGCTAGCCCAAGCTGCTTCAGGATTAGTAGACGTTGCTGACTATTTTGTTCTAGAAAATGAATGGATTTAAAATAGCTGTCTTGAGTGGGCGAATTGAGCATTCAATCAAAATGTAGGAGTGACCTATTACAAGAAGGCAGAAGGCAGAAGGCAGAAGGAAAGAAAGTTTGTACAGTAAGTTTTTTAAGCTTTTTTAACTGGATAGTTATTCCGCCATGCTGCATGAGTGTTGAAGATTATTATTCTATTTTGATCAAGATGGTGTTTTCCAGATGGATGGGTGTGGATTTGATTAAAAAATCGATGGATTGCCAATCATTCCTCTTAACCAAACACACTTAAATTTAGAGCTTGTACCAGTTGTTGCAATAAAAACAAACCTGCCTTTGAGTTACCGGCTTCATCTAACGGTGGACTGTAACAGGCGATCGCACCTTGAGATGGCACCACCGCTAACACGGCACCACTCACCCCTGACTTGATTGGCACTCCCACCTGCACCGCGAAGCGGCTGGACGCTTCATACAAACCACAGGTTGTCATTAAGGAATTCACGATTCGCCGATTTTCTGGTAAAATATTTTTATAATTCTGTACCAGAATTATACCCAATTGAGTTAAATCAGCAATCGTTCCAGCTAAGCAGCAGACGTGATTGTAGGTATCTATAGCCGTTTCCACGTTATCTAGATAACCTGACTCAGCCAGCCGATGAGCAATGGCTCGATTCCGTTCATTGGGTAGAGAACGCACTGAATTGAGCATGGCGTCATCTAAAAACAAATGACTATTCGAGCGCTGATTGAGCCACTGACGCAGGGTTTCACATCGAGAAGGAGCATCTTGACCGGGTAGCAAGTCCGCCAGTGCGATCGCACCACTATTAATCATCGGGTTACGAGGCCAACCCTTGTCTGCTTGTAACTGTATTAGAGAATTATAAGGCTCGTGAGAAGGCTGGATACCGACGCGGGAAAATACTGTCTGTTTCCCCAACTGCTCTAGCAAAAATAGCAGCACAAAGGGCTTGACCACACTCATCAGGGGAAAGGACAAGGTCACATCGCCGGCCGAAACCATTTGACCTTCGATACTCCGCGTCTGTATGGCAAACCCGGTGGCATTAGCCTGAGCCAGCAACGGGATATAGTTGGGTAGTTGTCCCGCTTGGCTTTGAGCTTGTGCTTGAATCGCCCAAGCATTCAGTTGAGCCTGAGTGAGAGTGGCTAATCCTGTGGCGGATATTCGGGACAAGCTATTTTCTGATTTAGACATGAGTTTTAGTCTAGATAATCCTAATGCCCCTCTCTATTGTAGGAGCCGCCATTATCATTAAAAAGTCTGATTTTTCAGGAAATACGGAACAATTGGTCTATCCATCTGACCATTAGGAAGTCAAGCTCGGATGAGCCAGATGCCCTCATGGTTAGAACTCGGGAAGGAGAGTGTAAAATGAAATAAGATTATCTACACAATATGGATTCGTGAAATCATTTTTTCTACAGATTTAAAACTTGTGAGCGCTGATAATACCCTAACTCAAATGGGAACTTTTACCGCTTAAATCCATCTCAACAAGCAGGATGAAGTCGCCAATAGGTAAACCTTCACTCCATCCCACAAAGGCGATAATCTACGGGTTAGCAAAAATCTGACAATCAATCCGGAAACGGGCAAGTACAGCAAGTAGCTAAATGTATTCCTTCCGCGTGAGTAGCATCCGGTTTACACCCAAATAGGATATTGGGATGCTCTCCTTAGCCAGATGTTGGAAAATGTAAGTCAACAGCAGAGAAATTACAGCAAACAATAGCGAAGTCTCTCCAACTATCGTTACTTAAAAGAGTTCAAAACAAGAGCATCACCTTATGACTCATCGAATTCATGGATACGGCTGGATTCCTGATACACCGGATGCAAGAGACATCAAATATGCAGCTCCCCAACCCGTTCTTAAGAGTTTACCCCCCAAAGTAGACTTACGGGCACAGTTACCCCCAGTTTATGCTCAAGGAGTGATAGGAAGCTGTACCGCGCAATCGGTTTGTGCGGCTTTTCATTTTTGTCAAAAGAAACAAAAGCTCTATAATTTTGCACCCAGTCGATTGTTTACTTACTACACCACAAGAGACATTGAAGGAACTGTCTATGAAGATAGTGGTGCCATGCTAAGAAATACAATCAAATCCATTAATAAATTTGGAGCTTGTCCTGAATCAATCTGGCCTTATGAAATTAGCAAGTTTACCGTAAAACCTACTGTTACTTGTTACGACACGGCGAGTAGACATACAGCGGTTTCTTATTCTCAAGTATCCCAGACGCTTCAGCAGATGAAAGGATGTCTAGGTGAAGGATTTCCTTTTGCGTTTGGAATGCTGGTTTATGAGAGTTTTGAAGGAGACCAAGTTGCTCAAACTGGCGTGTTACAGATGCCTGCGGCTGGGGAACAACAAGTAGGAGGTCATGCTGTATTGGTGGTTGGCTATGATGATTCCCAGAAAAGATTCATCATTAGAAACTCTTGGGGAAGTGATTGGGGCATGGGAGGACACTTTACGCTACCCTATAACTATCTTTTGAATCCTGATTTAGCGACTGATTTCTGGACAATCCGGCTCGTGCGCTAGGAGAAGATGAAGTTAAGCTTAATCTTGGCTGATTAGGCGGCGGACTCAAATCACTACACCTTCGCCTTGATTTTTTTAGGGGAGTCTGGTCAGACTTCTCTTTTGTGCTGTCTATCTGCTATTAAATTACAGTGGTCGCAAATCAACATCACTCAGGAAACACACAAAAGAGTCAGAATCAGGAGCAAAGTCCAGAATGTGAGTCTATATCATCACAAAACCGAGTAGTATGTTGGCGTAGCGTGGATGTACCGTGCTGGGGTGATCACCGGAGATGAGAGTGAGGATATGGGAAGAAGGTAAAATCAAGCTTCTCTCTATATCCTGCCTTGTAGAGGAGGATTCAAGAGATTGGAGGAATGTTTTAGTAAAAACAAATCAGTACGTTAGCTGTCCCTCACCTAAAACTCTTTAGTTCTGAGGTTTAACAGACTGAGGTTTAATTTTATTGAGTGAATTTATTAACTAAACCCTTGATACAGGACGCATAAAAATGAACGAATATGACCATATCTTTAATTCAGAAAAAACCTCACAAGAGGGCTTAAGTCCAGAAGAAGGTGTCGCGGCAATGGCTGTGATTACTGTCATCTCAAATTCTGAAGTCTTGGATGTTAATACAGACTATTTAATCGACCTCCTGTGGGAAACCGAACTCTTTGATGACTATTCAGAGGAGGAAATGGTCGAGATGGTCGATACACTCCGAAGACGGGCAGAGCAAGAGGGACTAGGAGCTATGTTTAATGCCGCTTATGATTGCCTACCCGACGAACTTTTGCCGGATGCTTTTGCCGCTGGGGTGATGATGCTAATTGATGAGTCCGGCAATATTCCTGTAAAGCCAAGAGGTTTTCTCAAAGAGTTTCAGCAAGTTTTGGAAATTGAGGATGAAGAAGCGCAAGCGATTATAGATGAGGTTGTGGCAATTCTGAATGAAGCTGAAGAAGAATATGACGAAGACGAGGATGAACCGGATGAATCCAAGTCAGTGATTTATCAGTCACCCGCAGGGAATTTTAGCGTCCCAGTTCCGGTGGACTCCGAAAAAGGAGGAAGTATAGAAGAACAAGAAGGAGTGGTCGGATTCTCCGACGACTTTGGGCGTTTACTAAGAATTGATTATTATCCTATTTCTGCGGAAGAAGCCGATAAGATGGAGTCGCTGGGAGAAGAAGACTATCTCAACTTTTTTCTCGTAGATAGTTATGTGGATCAAGCGATTTTTGCCAATATTCCCAATTCCAAAATTGAGTATCGGGAATATCTAAAAGATGCAATGGAAGGGTCTTATTTTGTCGTTGTCAATATGCCCCATGGTTCTACCCTTTCTGTACAAAAGAATTCTGAAATGTCTGTCAGATTGGATGCACTCCGGGGTCTGATCGCTTTTCCGGTGGATGATTTTTTGTATGTGGTAAGCTGTCAGCGAACTTTTTTTGAGGGAGAAACTCCAGCTCCAATTGAGCAAGAAGTGGAAGGGTTAAAAACTCAACTGTTAAATTTTATCGATACAGTGGAGTTTACTTAAGGGCAGAGGCAATTTCAGTGGGTTTGGAGGAGCCAGGATCAAGGCTGGCTCTCCTGTTTTGATGCTACCTAAAATGCAATTTTAAACCCGTTCTCTAAGCCAATCCGTTGGCTCTAATTGGTAGTAGCGTTTTAGTTCCTGATAAAGTTCAGGGTGTTCTCTTTTCATTTGAAAAGGTTTTTCAAAAAAAGTTTCTGTAACCACGGCAAAAAATTCGGCTGGGTTTGTTGCGCCATATTCATCAATCACGGTTTCTACACCTTGTTCAACTTCAGAGCACAATTTCTCATATTCTTTTCTAAAAACCCGCCCCCAACTTACATAATCTGACTGTTTTGCCAGAATCGGCACACCTGATACATGTCCACTTTCTTGGTCGAGTTGATGTGCGAATTCGTGGAGTATCACGTTGCGTCCATCCTTCCAATTCAGCGCATCGCGCTTGATATCTTCCCAAGAAAGCACGACGATACCAATCTGCCATGATTCCCCTGATTTCACTTGTATTTCTTCTAGGTATTGTTCTCCAAAGGCTGTAGTCTGATTGGCTATAAAGGCGCTAGGGTAAACCAGAATGAGATGAAGTTTGGAAAAATAAGTTCCTCTTTCGTTGAGTAGAAGTAACGCTGCCTGGGCAGCAATAGTGAGCTTAATTTCATCTGTTATTTCTAACCCTCCGCAGCCTTTAAATTTTTTCTCGGTCAATAAAACATTAATGTGTTCCTGGAGTCGCTGCTGTAAAGATGCGGGAAGACGTTTATACAGAGGAACATTCCGTTCAATCATCATCAACCACTCAAAAGGGAAAATTCTCCGTTTAATACGTCTACGCCTCAGGTTTGTCAGGGGATGTATCCCCAAAATACCAGCAATTATTAGGAGCAGAAATAATATGAAAATAAAAGCATTGATCATAGAGTATTCTGTTCTCAGGAGCGATCGCTGATATCGGGACTCCGGTTGACGGCGGTTGAAAAGCGATCGCTTACGTCGAATTTATTTAGGCGTTCTTCAGCCTGAGGATGATTCCGGGTTAAAATTCCTGGACATTAAGACTCCAACTCCGCCAATTCTAACCAGCGTTCTGTTGCTGTTTCAATCGCCTGATTTAAAGTTTCTAATTGCTGATACAGTTCCTGAACTTGAGTTACTTTACCAGGGGGAGCATTGAACAGCACTTTCTCTGTCTCCGCTTTCTCAGCTTCCAATTGAGCAATTTTGCCCTCAAGCTCCTCAAACTCCCGCTTTTCCCAGCTCGAAAGCCGACGCGATTTGCTATTACGAGATGAGTTTTTCTCGGATGATTCAGCTTTCGCCACTTCGTCTTTTTTCGGCTCTGGCTTAGCTGATTGTTGAGAGTTTGTTGCCTCTTCTGCCTGCTTGTAGTCCAGATAAACGGAGTAATTTCCAGGATATTGTCGAATATTGCCCCCAGGTTCCAAGGCAAAGATTTTCTCTACCGTGCGATCCAGGAAATAGCGATCGTGAGAAACCGCAATCACACAGCCGTTGAACTCTTCTAAATATTCTTCTAGTATCGACAGCGTCTGCACATCTAAATCATTGGTTGGTTCATCCAAAATCAACACATTTGGCGCACTCATCAACACCCGAAGCAAAAATAAACGACGTTTTTCACCCCCAGAGAGTTTATTAATCGGTGCATATTGCTGGTTCCCAGGAAAGAGAAAACGCTCTAGCATTTGCGAGGCGGTAATTAACGTTCCATCTGCGGTTTTAACGTATTCGGCAATTTCTTTGAGATAGTCAATTACGCGCTGATTTTCGTTAATCGCCTCCAACACATCCTCAGAATGTTGATCGAAATAACCGATATGAATAGTAGAGCCAAGCTCAACCTTACCCGAATCGGGTTGCACTCGCCCAGTAATCATATCCATCAACGTGGATTTCCCCGCCCCATTGCCGCCAATAATTCCCACACGGTCATCCGGGCTAAATTCGTAACTAAAGTTCTTGATCAGAGTTCGTTCATCATAAGCTTTAGAAACATTGTCTAATTCAATTACTTTCTTGCCAATCCGACGACCGGGGGTAGAGATTTCTACCTTACCCTGAGCTTGTTTAAACTCCTTCCCTTGCATCTCGTGGATGCGGTCAATTCGCGCTTTTTGTTTCGTACTTCGCGCTTTAGGTCCTCGCTTGAGCCATTCCAACTCACGGCGCAATACTCCTTGATGTTTCCGCTGACTACTAACCGCCGATTCTTCGGCTAATGCTTTTTTCTCTAAGTAGTAAGAATAGTTGCCAGAGTAAGTGTAAAGGTCACCTCGGTCAATTTCTAGGATACGATTCGTGACACGATCCAAAAAATAGCGATCGTGAGTAATTAACAGCAGTGCTCCTCGGAAACCCGCCAAGTAAATCTGTAACCACTCCACGGATAGGGCATCCAAATGGTTCGTCGGCTCATCCATCAGTAACACTTCAGGTTCCGACAACAACGCGGCAGCTAAAGCGATGCGCTTGCGATAACCACCCGATAAATTACCAATCCGAGCCTCAAAGTCTTCAATCCCTAATTTAGTTAGGATAATTTTTGCCTTGGTTTCCAAATCCCAAGCGCCGATTGAGTCCATGCGCTGCGTCACTCTAGAGAGACGCCCTAAAAGTTGGTTATCCTCTGGATGGTGCGCCAATTTGTGGGAGAGTTCCTCATACTCCCGGATTAGAGTCATTTGCTCCCCACTGTCGGCAAATACCTGTTCTAAAACGGTGTTATTTTCATCTAATTCAGGCTGCTGGGGCAAGTAGACAATTTTCTCTCCAGGATTGACTATAATTTGACCGCTATCTATCGGTTCAATGCCAGCAATCATCTTGAGTAGAGTCGATTTGCCGGAACCATTGGTGCCGATTAAGCCAACTTTATCGGTGGTGTCTAGACTAAAACTGGCATCTTTGAGGATTTCCTTAATGCCAAAGTCTTTTTTTACGGATTGCAGTGTGAAAATACTCATCCAGTTTTTGTTGAGAATCCCTAATAAAGCAGGTTAGCACTCTGATATCGAGTCCGGTGGGTTGTTTTTTTTGGGGATGGAGGCGGAGAGGGAGAGAACGGGTGTGGTCATCAGTGGTGGGTTGACACTGACAGGGGGACAGGGGGACACGGGGACACGGAGACGCGGGGACGCGGAGAGATTGTCTGGACATCACCAACTCGTTTTGACCGCACCCGGAGAGAACAGAGTGGTTTAGTACTCTCAGGTGTATTTTGAACGTAGACACATAGCGGCTTGCCGCAGCGTCCCACTCCAGGCACAGAGAACGTCAAGAAGAGAATAGGAGAGATATATATTGGCTATGGCTAGTTACCAATTTCCAGAGGGTTTTTGGTGGGGGGCGGCAACCGCGTCCTACCAAATTGAAGGGGCGGTAGAGGCTGGGGAGCGTAAACCGAGTGTTTGGGATACTTTCAGTGCTACCCCCGGACGGGTGCTTAACGGTGATACGGGTGCTGTGGCTTGTGAGCACTATCTTCGTTATGAAGATGATGTGCAGTTGATGGTACAACTGGGTATTAAGCATTATCGCTTCAGTATCGCTTGGCCTCGGATTATTCCTGATGGGCGCGGGGCTGTTAACGAAGAGGGGGTGGACTTTTACAAGCGCTTGGTAGACTGCCTGCGGGAGCATGGCATCACCCCCCATGCCACTCTGTTTCACTGGGACTCTCCGCAAGCGTTGGACGATTTATATGGTTCCTGGCAGAGTCGGGAGATGGCGTTTGACTATGCGGACTATGTGACGGCGGTGGTGAGTCGATTGGGCGATCGCATCCAGCACTGGATGACGATCAACGAAATCATGTGCTTTACTCACTTGGGTTATGCGGTGGACAAGGTACCTCCTCACGCTCCAGGAACGAGGGTTCGTTCGCTCAAACAAGTTTGGCAAACGTCTCACCACGCCTTACTGGCTCATGGTTTAGGGTGTAAAGCGATTCGCGCCGTCTCGCCTGTGCCTTGTTCGATCGCGTTGGTAGACAATATTTCTGTCACGGTTCCCATCAACGAGTCACCCCATCATATTGAAGCGGCAAAACAGGCATTCCATACCTGCGGGCAAAATGGCGGCATCATTTTTCCTGCTCTTACGGGCGCTTATAGTCCGGCTTTAATTGAACAGTTGGGAAGCCATGCACCAGATATCCGGGAGGGGGATTTGGAAACCATTCATCAGCCCTTAGATTGCCTCGGTTTAAATATCTACACAGGCACTTATGTGCGGGCGGCTGACAACGCAGTGGGCTACGAGTTTCTCGACTTACCCAAAGGGTATCCCCGAATGCACATGCCTTGGCTGAATATCCTGCCCGAGTCGATTTATTGGGGCATTCGTCATATTCGCGAGACGCTGGGGCGTGAGACTTTACCCATCTTAATTACTGAGAGTGGTTGTGCTGCACAAGATGAATTAAATGTCAAGGGCGAGGTGATCGATACGGATCGAATTATGTACCTGCGGCAGCACTTAAAAGCGGCACATCGAGCGGTCAGTGAGGGGTATCCGCTTCAGGGTTATTTTGTCTGGAGTCTGATGGATAACTTTGAGTGGGCTTGGGGGTATGAGCGTCGCTTTGGGATTACTTATATTGATTACAAAACGCAAAAACGGATTCCCAAGGCTAGTTTTGATTGGTATCGGGAGTGTATCCGCACTAATCAAGTCGTTTAATCGAATTAAAGTTCATACTGTTGAGGGGAAAAATAATCTTAAATTCAGTGAATTGACTTTGATTCAGCTCAATTGTGCCCTCTAACTGATCGACTAACTCGTAAACCAACATCAGTCCTAACGATTCATTCGTTTCCAGGTCAAAATGATCAGGGAATCCAACGCCGTTGTCTCGAACCATGAGCGTAATCATCCCTGGGCGATGGGCAAAAAAATTGACCTGAATTTCACCTGAACGATGGTTGGGAAAAGCATGTTTGAGGGAGTTAGCGACTAATTCAGTAATAATTAAGCCACAGGGAATACCCATTTTAAGGTCAAGAAAAATTGCTTCAACCTCTAGGTTGAGATGCACCAAGTCTGAACTGACTTGGTAGGTGTCAAACAGATGAGCCGTCAAATTAGGAATATATTGAGCAAAATCCAGGCTCGCTAAATTTTCAGAACAGTAGAGTTTTTCGTGAACCAGTGCAATCGATTCAATCCGATTTCGGCTATCTCGTAAGGCGAGAACGGCCTCCGATGATTGGGTGCGCCGACTCTGCATTTGCACCAGACTACTTAAAATTTGCAGGTTATTTTTCACGCGATCGTGAATT
>DATNQL010000859.1:0-5683 GCA_036704025.1 Stenomitos sp. | reverse complement strand
GACTGGATTCTCTATTTAAAAGTTGATTGAGTTTGGGTTCAATTGCCTCCAATCGACTAGATTCACGAGCCAAAAAACGCTGCTCAAACTCAGCCCATTGACGCTTGAGTTCAGCCACTGGCTGTTCCATCTGCCCCGTTCTGGGCGTCGTCGGTCTTACAGATTCGGGTACGCACAAAAATTGCCATAAAGCTTCTTTACAGAGGTCGCTAAAGGTTTTGTGCGGTTGTTTCATTAACTCCGTTTCCACAACCGCTAACAATGTTTCGTCAGCCACCTCTGAATTGAACGTAACCGGTTTAGTTATCTTTTTCGACCAAGGGAACATTACTTTTAAGCCTTAGCGGAGCGATTTGCTGATGCTGCCAACTGTGCTTCCCCATAAATATACTGCCCTAAGGCATTCGCTTGCCGGGATGGTGCAGCTAGGTGGGCATTAATCTTCGCCTCTTTCAGTAGACGTTGAATATCATCCCAGAAGAATTCACCACCACCTCCGGTGAGAATCACATCTGTGACACGCTCCGGTAGCCATGCTAGCACGCGGCTACACATTTCACGAGAGAAGCTCTCTTTCAGGTTAGGCAGAAAATCGTCTAAATTGGTCGGCTTGGTTGCCCCCCTGGGGCGGTAGAAGCGATCGCCCTTGGGTCGGTTCACCGCCGAAATCAGAGATAAGGATTGACTGTCAGCTCCCTCAATCTCGGCGGCAACTTGCTCATAAAACTGGCTCATGGCAAACGCTTCACTCTTCGATGCTCCGCGCGCAAACCGGAAGCTATCCACCATTAAACAATCTGTGGTTTGATGCCCAATGTCTACAATTGCCACCGAGAGTCTGGTAAAGTCTGGCCCTGGCCCTTTCTTCGGTTGAGATTCACACCACAGGAGGCTGCCATACCCTTCTGGCATGACCCAAACTTTGTTGATGTTAATGGACACCGATTCGCCCCGATAAGTCATAATGTGGGGACCACTCAGAAGGCTCACCAACTGAGCCTTTTCGCGTTCAAACTGCTCTTGGGAAAGATAAGGCAGACCGAGTATAACAGATACATCATCTTTCATATTGAAGTACCCGATACAGGCCAAGACTTTTGCGAGTGCATCCTCAACTTTAGATTGACCGACGCCAAGATTTGCCCCAAAATCTGCTGCCAGTTGACCAACAGCGTACCCCTTTCCTTGATATTCCAACCACATATCTAAGAGTGGATCGGTGGCACGAGCTTCAAAAATACCCCCACGAGCCTGTTCCATCGACAGTTGCTTCACGTTGGCAGGAATGAAAACGACATTGTTGGGTTCGCGTGACACACAAGTCTTTGTGGATGTTCGGCCTAAGTCCACGCTGAGAATAGATTTCCCCATGTTGGTCGGTTGCCTGGTATTCGCCGGAGTCGTCGCCGACTTGGGGTTATTCATTGGGGCAGAGGCCGAATTCATCGGCGTAGAGGCTGAATTCATCGGCGTAGAGGCCGAATTCATCGGCGTAGCAGCAGACTGTTGAACCGTCATGAACACTCCTAATTTCTCTTAGCTTCAACAAATTATCATGCCATCTTAACAAGATGCTATACCTTGGACAGACGCAAGTTCTTGAGAAATTTATTTCAGCCACCTAGAGCTGACATCCGTACAATTGGTTCTTGACTTCCTGTTGATTTGACTATTGGGTCAAAACTAAGGATATTACTCCATCCAGAATTGGGCGGAATGGGATTTTTCCCACCAATAAATCCTAGCGAAGGTTTTGCTGTCTTGATCAAGCGTTAGCATTCAAATGCTGGGAAATACAGCCTTAACTCCTAAGAAACAAACTCATCGGCGAGGTTGCCATCGTAACGTACTCCAGCCATGACCTGATAACGGCGCTTTCGTCTTGCCTTGAGGAACTGAACACTGCCGAATGCCGTATCCGCCAGAACCATGACTCTCAATGATTGAGTCAATGACGGCGACCATATCAGTCGCTCGAAAACTTCTCTCAGGGGAGCGCCCACCTGAGAGTTCGTATTTTGCCAGACCTTTTTTGAAGCCCACATCCTTGAGCGACTAATCGTGAATGATATTGTTGTTGATCGAGGAGATTAGTGGCAAGCATGAAGCGCTCGATTGGCTGTCTTTGTATTCTAGGACAGTCTCATTGAGTACCCCTGTGGCTGGAATCTGAGCGTTTTTTAAAACTAAGATTTGACAGTTTATTTATTGTCTATGTCGGCGAAATTCAATGATATCTTGTTTAATAGAAATCTCATAGCCTTCATAAAAATCTTGTCCTAATAGACCTTCATCCATGGCGGGGGGCGCGACAACCACTATCATATTTCTTTTGATACGACCATCCACTTCCAACGATTTGAGAGTTGTTTTAGAGACTACAACACCTGCACCATCGGCTACGGTGACTACTGTTGTTCCTTGGGGTTTCAATTGCAATGAAAAGGCAATACTTTGAGGAATGAGAGTAATAGTCGCCCCTGTATCAAAAAGCATTTCAAATTTACGTTGATTATTGAAGTTAACCTCTATAATGGGTGTTCCATTTCTTCGTCCTTTAATTGGGATGGAGAAAAATGACGGATTCACATCACCCACGGTGTTCTTCTTCGGTAGTGGAGCCGCTTTTTGTTTCGCATCTGCTGGAGAACGCTGATATTGGGACAGCTTTTTTTGCGCGATGGCGTGCTGAGGACTCGAAGCGGGCACCTGTTTTAATAAGTTAATTGCCTGTTGCCACGAGTTTTCCACCAGTTTCCAATCATCGCGAGATACGGCAGATTTACTAATTGTAGACGCGCCCATAGCAACATCCATGGCGCGATTATAGGCTTCAGGATTAGCAGAGGGTGATGCTGTCGCTGAGGGAGCGCCCTTTGAGGCAAGCGCTAGCTTGGGTTTGAGAACTGGAGCTAGCTTAGCTGATGGACTGGCTGACGGACTGGCTGATGGACTAGCTGACGGACTGGCTGATGGACTAGCTGACGGACTCACTGATGGACTCACTGACGGACTAGCTGACGGACTCACTGACGGACTCACTGACGGACTAGCTGACGGACTCACTGACGGACTCGCTGAACTGTCAGAGGAGTCACCGGAGCAGCTAACACTACTCAATGCCACAATACTGAATAGAATCAGCAGGCTGCCAGTCTGAGTAAAAGGTTTCCACATGATGAATGGCTCTGTGTGAAGAGAGAAGCTTGAATAGATTTTTCAGTCTTATCTCTTTCGCCAGATAGATGTCAATCGCCAATTTTGCCTAGCTGTGAGAAATTCAAGATAAATGATCAGTACATGCGCTATCCCAATCCGAGCTAGACCAGCAAGGGGTTTAATTTTATACTTCATCATTTATACTTCGCTTTCTGGGCATCCTGGATGAAAAGTTTGGTTTTGTAGAGGGCATAGACGCAGTAAATTGAAGGAGACGGACAACTTGTGTCTAGGCGAATAGAATGATGCCGTTGGCAACTTCAGAAAACCTAACCTTACAGTTCTTCCCTCAACTCCTGACTTTCGGACCAGGAAAAGGGAGCAATATTGTGTTCCCAATGCCTTAAAAAAGCCAAGAAAAAAGGAAGTAAGAAAAGTTAGACACTGCATCATTAACCAACAAAATTGTTTGAACCGCCAAAGATAAATGAGTGATTTGCAAGAAAAAACGCGCATAGCATGGAAGACGACAACACAACAAACCCATTGTTAGACACGAACCTAGAGGACATCCTACAAGGGACGAGTATTCCCCAAGCCCCAGAAGGCTTCAAGTCTGGTTTTATCGGCATCATTGGACGCCCTAATGTGGGCAAATCAACCCTAATGAATGAATTGGTGGGGCAAAAAATCGCCATCACTTCACCGGTTGCCCAGACAACACGCAACCGTCTGCGGGGTATCCTAACGACACCAGAAGCGCAAATGATTTTTGTGGATACTCCAGGAATTCACAAACCGCATCATCAACTGGGTAAAGTATTAGTCCAAAATGCCCAAATCGCGATTGACTCGGTGGATGTGGTGCTGTTTGTGGTAGATGGAACGGTAGAAGCAGGAGGCGGGGATCGCTTTATTGTCGAACTCTTAGCCCATACCCAAACCCCTGTGATTCTCGGCATCAACAAAGCTGATTTACAACCTTCCCTGATTCAGGGGCAGTCAATTGATGAAAGTTATGCTCAACTCGCGGCACCTCACAACTGGAACGTCACAAAATTTTCTGCGCTCACAGGTGACGGGATTGAAGCTTTACAACAACTTTTAATCGCTCATTTGGAATTAGGCCCTTATTACTATCCCCCTGATTTAGTGACGGATCAACCGGAACGCTTCATCATGGGGGAATTAATTCGGGAGCAAATTTTACTCCTGACTCGTGAAGAAGTACCTCACTCCGTGGCGGTGACGATTGATATCGTTGAGGAAGACTCAAAAATTACCCGTATTCTCGCGACAATCCATGTTGAACGCGATTCCCAAAAAGGAATTGTCATCGGCAAAGGCGGCAGTATGCTCAAACAAATCGGCAGCGCGGCTCGTGAACAAATGCAAAAATTAATTGCGGGTAAAGTTTACCTAGAATTATTTGTTAAAGTAGTACCCAAATGGCGGCAATCTCGCCTTCAACTGGCAGAGTTTGGCTATCAGATTGAGGAATAAATGTGGTTCATGGTTGACATCAACTGAATGTTTCGAGGCCGATTTATTTATGGAATAATTTTATCAATCTAACAGACCCTAGCTAAATAAAACCCGCCCTTACTTCTGGAGAGAGGACGGGTTTTAAATTCTTTTTGTTTGTGTACCCATCGATTTAGGTGGATCAACCTGTCTTTATCATCATTTCGTCGAATTCTTGTTCAATCAACAAGACATTGCTGAGGTTCACCCAACACTCAGTTCAAGTTCAACTCAATTAGTTAAGATTGCGATCATACAGCTCGCCGGGTAGTTTCGATGGCTGCACTCCCGTCTCTGGATCGACAACAGCCGCTTTAGGAATCTCAATCACGGGTTGATTGAGTGCAATCTCTAGGGTTTCAGTCGTAGGATCGGGTTTTTGAGCCAATTGTGGCACTAATGAGCGACTACCGGGTAAAATGCCTGATACAGCACTGACAAACAGAGCAGCGATTGCGGCTCCACCCCAGATGACTGTTCTTCGGTTCCGGCGTCTGTCAAGGCGTGAAAAAACTTGCTCGGCTGTCTGTTGCGCTGTCGCGGCGGGGGCTGGCACGGGAAGTTGATGAATTCCCTGACGCAGCTTCATGAGTCGAGTATACAAGTGTTGCATGGTTGAGTCTGTTGACAGCAACTCTTGCACTTGTTTACGTTCTTGTGCTGTCACCTCACCATCAATGTACGCGCTGAGCAATTCAAAGCGATCGCGCTGCAAGCTATCCATTTGTGTGACAGCTTCCTGTTTAGACTGTTTACCAGCTTCAAAATTGGAGGTCATTTTCGTATCACCACCGAGTCATAGCAAGCGCCTATTGTACTGATATTTTATAGATTCCGTCATAAACCAACAACCCCCTAAGGGTAAGCGCTATCAGGAATCAGACGGATGCTCAGGCTTCCAAATAAGTTTGGAGCTGAGATTGTAGTCTCGCTCTGGCTCTGGCAATTCTCGACTTTACAGTCCCCAGAGAGACACCCGTGATTTCGGCAATCTCTTCAT
>DATNQL010000858.1:0-14055 GCA_036704025.1 Stenomitos sp. | reverse complement strand
CCAAGAGCAACTCGTTCAGATGATTCCTGCGGACAGCTTCGTGAATGCGTCAGCGTCTCCCTTGGGCAGTGGTACTGCCACATTCACCCTGAATTTGCCAGTCATCGACCTACAGCCTTGTCCCGCCGGGGAACGGGAACTCCAAGCCAAGCAATGGGTGAGCGAAGAATCTCAACGTCCTTTCGATCTTGCCACTGGCCCGTTGCTGCGAGTATTCCTGTTGAAGCTGGACGAGACAGACCATGTGCTATTGCTCAATCTGCACCATATTATCTGCGACGATTGGTCGATCGGAGTGCTGATTCGGGAATTAAGTGCTATCTACACCGCATTTGCTCAAAATCAGCCTTCTCCTCTGGCAGAACTGCCTCTCCAATATGCCGACTTTGCCCATTGGCAGCGCGAATGGTTGCAAACAGAAGTCCTGGAAACTCAGTTAACCTACTGGCGGCAACAATTGGATGGCATTGCCCGACTGAATCTGCCCACGGATCGACCGAACCCTACTGTACCCAGTTATCGAGGCGCGACTCAATTTCTCGAGCTATCCCCAAGCTTAAGTCAGGGATTAGAGAAACTCTGCCAACAACAAGGGGTGACTCTGTTTATGACGTTGCTGGCAGCATTCCAAACCCTCCTGTACCGCTACACCCAGCAGGAGGACATTGTCGTCGGTTCACCCATCGCCAATCGCAATCGCAGCGAGATTGAAGGGTTAATTGGTTTTTTTGTCAATACCTTAGTTTTGCGTACTGACTTATCCGGCAACCCAACCTTCCAGGAATTGCTCGGTAGAGTACGGGAAGTCACATTGGGAGCGTATGCTCACCAAGATTTGCCGTTTGAGAAGCTTGTCGAGGAATTGCATCCCCAACGTGCCTTAAGCCGCCATCCCCTGTTTCAAGTGGTGTTTGGTTTTGAGAATGCACCCATGGATGCGCTGGAATTGCCGGGATTAACCCTGAGTCCTCTGACGATTGACTTTAAAACAACTCGCTTTGACTTGGAGTTTCACCTTTGGGATGCTTCAGGAAGCTTCAGGAGTCTGTGGGGGGAGGAATGGAAACACTCCCAAGGCATTAGAGGCGTGGTGGTGTACAACACGGATTTATTCGATGCAGCCACGATTACGCGCATGGTAGGGCATTTTACAACACTGCTCGAAGGGATTGTGGCGAATCCCCAAACGAGGGTTGCCAGTTTACCAATTCTGTTGGACGCTGAGCGACAGCAGTTATTAGGGGAATGGAATGACACGGTTGCAGATTATCCCCAAAATCGCTGCATCCATCAGTTATTTGAGGAGCAAGTCGAACACAATCATCATGCGATCGCCGTTATCTTTGATCGGCAGTCACTGACTTATCAAGAACTGAACAGCCGCAGTAATCAATTAGCACATTACTTGCAAAAACAGGGTATAGGTTCAGATGTTTTAGTGGGACTTTGTGTAGAGCGTTCTGTAGAGATGACTGTAGGCATGTTGGCTATCCTGAAAGCTGGAGGAGCCTATTTACCCTTAGACCCTAATTATCCCCAGGAACGCCTGAATTTTATGCTTGAGGATGCTCAAGTTTCTGTGTTATTAACACAGCAGCATTTAGTTGATCGTCTTGGCACACAAAACTTACAAGTTATTAGTATCGATACAGATTGGAATCGTGTTACTCAAGAAAGTTCAGAAAACCCAATTAGCCGCGTGACAAGCGACAATTTAGCTTACGTTATTTACACTTCTGGCTCAACTGGAAAACCCAAGGGAGTGGCTATCCCACACAAAGCGGTGAATCGATTAGTGTGCAATACGAACTATATCAAGTTAGACTCTGCCGATAAAATTGCCCAAGTCTCGAATACTTCCTTTGATGCTGCAACCTTTGAGATTTGGGGCGCACTGCTTCATGGCGCTCAGCTTGTTGGTATTAGCAGAGATGTCCTGCTTTCGCCCCACGACTTTGCCTTACAACTCCAACAACAAGGCATTACTGTTCTATTTTTAACTACCGCTTTATTTCAACAGATTGTTAGAGATGTTCCCCAGGCTTTTGCTTCGTTGCGATATTTATTATTTGGCGGTGAAGCGGTCGATGCTAGATGGGTAAGAAAAGTTCTAAAAAAGGGAGCGCCACAGCAATTACTTCATGTTTATGGGCCAACCGAGGGGACAACCTTTTCTTCTTTTTATCAGGTGCAAGATGTATCGGAAGAAGCAACATCTATCCCCATAGGTCGCCCCATTGCCAACACGCAGATTTATCTACTCGATGAGCAGCTTCAGCCTGTACCCATCGGCATTTCAGGAGAGTTGTACATCAGTGGTGATGGACTGGCGCGAGGCTATCTCAACCGTCCTGAATTAACATCTCAACGATTCATTCCCAGGGCACCCATTGTAGGGGCACCCTTTATGGGTGCCCAGCCAGGAACGCGCCTTTATAAAACAGGTGATTTAGCCCGCTATCGAGCAGATGGCAACATCGAGTTTTTAGGTCGAATTGATAATCAAGTCAAGATTCGCGGTTTCCGCATAGAGTTGGGAGAAATTGAATCTGTACTCAATCAGCATCCCGCCGTGAGAGAAGCAGTTGTAATGGTTCAGCAGGATGTACCGGATGATAAACACTTGGTCGCCTACATTGTGTTTAACGAGCAAGTTAACAATCCAAAATCGAGTGAGTTACGCCAATATTTGAGCGAGAAGTTACCCCAATATATGGTGCCTTCAGCCTACGTGGTGCTAGACTCTCTGCCACTGACACCGAATGGTAAAGTCAATCGCCATCTTTTACCGGAGGTTGATACCTTTAATCTGGATGCGGAACAAAATTATGTGGCACCGGGGACTGGCATTGAGGAGGAATTAGCGAGAATTTGGCGTCAGATTTTGGGAAAACAACAGGTTGGCATCTACGATAATTTCTTTGAATTGGGGGGTCATTCTCTCCTAGCAACTCAACTCACTTCTCGGATACGGGATGCCTTTCAAGTGGAGTTATCTGTACGTATTTTGTTTGAGGCTCCAACTGTGGCGAGTTTAGCTAAGCATATTGAAACAATTTGTTGGGCAGCTCAAGGTCAAGATACGGGTAATTTTACAAAGAATGAGCGAGAAGATGTGGAGTTTTGATAGAAAGATACAGTATTCGCATCATCATTCACTTCTCTCAGGAATGCCAAGACGCTCATATAGTTCTTTCTGTTCGGAATAGCTGTTAGATTGCTGAGTTGGACGCACGTCAGAAGAACCTTGGTTAGTTTTTTTTATATTTTCTTTTATATCTTCTAAGTCAATGTAGTGTTCTGCCACATTAATTAAGCTATCACTAGTCATTGATCGTAAACTTATGACATCAACTCGAACACCTTGGGAGCTGATTTTATCAACTACATAGGATAAATCTCCGTCACCACTGACTAATATAGCTCGATCATATGAGTTAACTAAAGAAAGCATATCAATAGCTATTTCAACATTTAGGTTAGCCTTTTTTGAACCATCTGGCAGTTCAACCAAATCTTTGGAAATTACTCTATAACCATTTCGATGCATCCAAAGTAAAAATTGTTTTTGTTTTTCATTTCTTGGGTCTCCTCCGATGTAATAAAAAGTGCCTAGTACAGATTTTTCATTTGTTAAATTTTCCAAAAGTTTTCTATAGTCAATCTCAATTTCAAGTTGGAACGCTGAATAAAACAATAGAGAACTATCAATAAATATGGCAATTATTTCTCGATCTTTAATTCTTCGATTGGAGGAGTTAGTTGATTGATAGCTCACATTCTCTGACTGCTCTTTTTGCAAGAGGAAATCTACATAGTCTTCCAATTGCAGCCGCCTCGATTTTGATAGCTGACGTAATTTGCGTAAAATTACTTCTTCTTGCTGCCACTGGGCAATAGGAATAATTTGCGAGGCGGCGACTTCTAGCGTCACATGAGGTACATCAAGCCCTTCTAGGCTGTACCCGTCCTCTTCCCCTTCCGGCATGGGGTAGTGTTCCACGATTGTTGCAATATCTCCTCGCTTCAGACCGTGTTCCGGTAAATCCTGAGCCAGGGCAACTTGAGAAAAGAGGGAGTGTTGTACCTTCATCGATTGGCTCCTTTATCTGGCACTAAGGTGACAAATTTAGTCCTACCATTTGCAACCATCCAAATGGTTAGGATATTGAGTTCAACCCCATTTACTCCTCGCAGACACGCACGAATAGCGTACTTCTCACCATAGCGATTAATTTCAATCTGTTCGGCAGGTTGGGTTAAGACTTGAGTTCGTAGATCTTGTTCGAGTTGCTGCCAATTATCCAGTGTGTACCCAGCCCTGGCAAGAAATTGCGATTTATCATCTTTCGGCAATGGCACAAGCAGGTACTTGGTTAGCTTTTCTTCTGCGATTATTGCCTCTTGCGCTAAGAAGACCATTAGTTCATGGCATGAATTAGGAGTAGGGGTTGTTGACTACATTTTACTTTGGGATGCTAGTCGTCTAACTGTTCGAGATGATAAGGGTATCGAGAGCGATCGCGACGTGTGCGCGGAGTGCGATCGCACCTTCAGCAAGCTTCAACATATTCACATAAAGTAGTTGGTTCGGGAATGGGTAAACCCTCCTCTCGCAAACCATCTAAGTGAAAAGCGGTAAGCGAAGCCATGCCGTAGGCTTATCGCTTCTTTATATCTGTTGTTCTATCTCCTCAATCGTTACACCTGTCGCCACGCATCCAGGCAAATCTGGAACATAAGCTGAATAGTTGCTTTCTAGCTTTTCAATCACAATCCCATAATGCATTACTCTTGTTCTCCTGCTTCCTTCTGTTCCTTGAGTTGAGATTGCGTCATTATGCTGTTGAACGTGCCAGGTGCTAAATCTCTTTGCGGAATGCTCTAATGGCTTCTCCCGCGTCAGTCTCCGCCATCAAAATGCAGCGTCTGAGCAAATCAAGATCGAGTTCACTGAGTCCGGGTAGCTGGCTGCGATCGATGGGTTCATAGCTATTGCCTTGAAGATGATAGAGCTTCAGCAAGCCATCTTCCCAGAACCAAACCTCTGGAACACCCAAAGCTTTATAGCGTTCCAACTTACTGATGTCACCACTGGTGAAGACGACTTCGATCGACAAATCTGGAATTGGCTTTACGCTCCCGATGCAGTATGACTCGTCTGCTTGAACCGAGACAACTCCTGATTTTTCCTGAGTCATTGCCCCTGTGGGCTTAAAGAAGATTCCCTGCTCGACAAGAAAGGTAGTTACTAAGTAACTAATGACGCGAGCAAAAGTTTCATGGTCTTGTCCCGGCATCAGAATCTCAATCGCCCCATCATAGTAAAAAAGCCGCACCCCAGGAGAGCCATCAAAGCCCTTTTGGATAAACTTGAACTGTTCCCACGTTCCATGATGAACAATGCGTTGGTCGGTAGTTTTGTTCAGTAGTGGGGGCATGGCGTTCACCTCTGGCTATCCTTGCCTGAGTCAATACTTTTAGCTTACTCTCTCTACTTGTTGGGAACGTATCTTCTTTTCCTACCATTTCAACTTAGCGCAGGCGATCGCATCCTGGTTAACGGACAAAGTCCTCAAGAGGAAGCCGTAAATAGCTTCTTCCTCATGGAGGATGACTAAGCTTTCTGGAAGTGGCAAGTTATCTTGCTAGTGAGTGAGATTTAGTTTTGAAAACAGTTGAGTTCTTTACTTACCTTCGTGGCTTAGACATTCAGGTTTTTGTTGAGAGTGACCGCCTGCGCTGCAACGCTCCTGAAGGAACTCTAACACCAGAAATTCGTGCAGAAATCCAAGAGCGCAAAGCAGAAATTATTTCATTTTTAAGAGCGGCTAATCATACTAGCCGCAACCCTTCTACCCCCCTTGTTCCCATCTCGCGGGAAGGCACGCTTCCCCTCTCCTTTGCTCAACAGAGGCTGTGGTTCCTCGACCAGTTAGTCCCGAACCATGCCTTCTATAACACCCCAGCCGCCGTCCGTCTTAGCGGTTCGCTCAATTTAGCGGCGCTGGAGGAGACGTTTAACGAAATTGTGCGGCGTCACGAAGCGTTACGCACTACTTTTGTCACGTTGCAAGGGCAACCTGTACAGGTAGTCGCACCCACCTTAACTCTATCCTTACCTGTAATCGATTTGCGATCGCACCCCCAAACCGAACGCGAAAATGAAGTACGACGACGAATCACCCAAGAAGCTCAGCGCCCTTTCGATTTATCCAAAAGTCCACTGCTGCGAGTAACAGTACTGCAATTGGATGAAGCCGAGTATGTGCTATTGATGATTTTGCACCACATTGTCTCTGATGGTTGGTCGATGGGGGTGCTGATTCGGGAAATAGCCACACTCTACAGTGCCATCAGTAGAAAACAACCTTCATTGCTCTCCCCACTACTCATTCAGTATGCAGACTTTGCCTACTGGCAACGTGAATGCTTGCAAGGGGAAATCTTAGCCACCCAACTGGCTTACTGGCGGCAACAGTTAGACGGGATTTCTGTGCTCAATATGCCGAGTGACCGAGCAAAACCCGCCGTGCAAACTTACCAAGGTGCGACGCAATTTCTGCAATTACCAAAAAGTCTAAGCGAGGCACTCGAAGCCCTGAGCCAACGGGAAGGAGTCACCTTGTTCATGACTTTATTGGCGGCGTTTCAAACCTTATTGTATCGCTACACACAACAGGAAGATATTACTGTCGGTTCGCCCATTGCCAATCGTAACCGGAGTGAAATTGAAGGATTAATTGGCTTTTTTGTGAATAGTTTGGTGTTGCGTACTGACCTATCCGGTAACCCCACCTTTCGGGAACTGTTGAGTCGAGTGCGAGAGGTGGCACTAGGAGCTTATGCTCACCAAGACTTACCTTTTGAAAAGTTGGTAGAAGAACTGCATCCGGAGCGGAGTTTAAACCAAAACCCCCTATTTCAGGTGGTATTTGCCTTGCAAAATGCACCGATGGAAATGCTAGAGTTACCTGGATTAACCCTAAGTCCACTGCAATTTGTGGATACAGGAACAACGCGGTTTGATTTGGAATTTCATCTGTGGGAGCGAAAGTCAAATCAGGGTGTAGGAGCCAATAATTCGGAAGGAATCAGTGGTTTTGTGGTGTATAGCACTGATTTATTCGATGCAGCCACGATTACCCGAATGCTAAGCCATTTCCAAACCTTATTAGAGGGTATTATTGCCAATCCTGAACAACGACTGGCAGACTTACCCTTATTAAGGAAAGCTGAGCGCCATCAATTATTAGTGGAATGGAATAATACTCAGATAGAGTATCCCCAAGATAGATGTGTGCATCAATTATTTGAAGCTCAAGTCGAAAAAACGCCTGATGCTGTAGCCTTAGTTTTTGAACACAAAGAAATCACTTATCGGGAATTGAATAGCCGGAGTAATCAATTAGCTCATTACCTACAAAAAAAAAGGGTTAGGGAAGAGGTTTTAGTTGGGCTTTGTCTAGAGCGTTCACCCGAAATGGTTGTCGGAATGCTAGGCATTCTCAAAGCAGGAGGAGCTTATTTACCTTTAGACCCTAGCTATCCGGCTGAGCGATTGAGCGTGATGATTGAAGATGCCCAAGTGCCAGTTTTATTAACTCAGCAGCAGTGGGTTGAGCGGATTGGCAAGAATCAACCACAAGTCATTTGTTTCGACACCGATGGGAAAACAATTGCCCAAGAAAATACAGATAATCTAACCCACTGCGTTACATTAAATAACCTCGTTTATGTTATCTACACCTCTGGCACCACCGGCAAGCCAAAAGGAGTTCAAATTGAACATTGTGGATTGTTAAATCTGGTCTTTTGGCATCAACAAGCCTTTGCCATTTCACCATTTGACCGAGCTACCCAGATTGCAGGATTTGCTTTTGATGCTTGTGGATGGGAAATTTGGCCTTATCTCAGTGCAGGCGCGAGTATTTATTTTCCGAATGAAGAAATTCGACGTTCCCCGGAGCAATTACGGGATGAGTTGGTATCCAAAGCCATCACCATTAGCTTTTTACCAACCCCTTTAGCCGAGAAATTTCTATTATTAGATGGGTTGCATCATACCGCTTTACGACTCTTACTCACAGGAGGAGACAAGCTTCATCATTATCCTTCAGCTTCTCACCCCTTTCAGGTTGTGAATAACTATGGCCCTACCGAGACTACAGTTGTTGCCACATCCGGCATTGTTCCTGTTAGAGAAACAGTGGGGGCGTATGGCAATATGCCCGTAATACCTGTATTAGGTCGCCCCATTGCCAACACGCAAGTTTACGTTTTGGATCAATATTTCCACCCTGTACCGATTGGTGTTGTGGGTGAATTGTACATTAGTGGTGATGGACTGACGCGAGGTTATCTCAATCATTCCGATTTAACGATTGAACGATTTATTCCTCATCCTTTTAGTCATAACCCAGAAGATCGTCTTTATAAAACAGGCGATTTAGTTCGCTATCAGCCCAATGGTAATATTCAATTTGTAGGTCGCCTTGATCAGCAGGTAAAGATTCGCGGTTATCGCATCGAATTAGGTGAAATTGAGTCAGTTTTAACTCAGCATCCAGCCGTGCAACAAACCGTCGTGACAACTCGTGAAGATGCAGACGACAAGCGTTTAGTTGCTTATGTTGTACTCAAAGTTGAAGATATTCAACAGCAGACCCAAGAAAGCCAATTGCAGGACGAACAAGTATTGCAATGGCAGATGCTTTACAACGAGACTTATGAACAATCAGCGGCTGATGCTGACTCAACATTTAACATTGTCGGTTGGAATAGCAGCTACACCAATCAACCGATTCCAGCCGAGCAGATGCGTGAGTGGGTGAATAACCAAGTCGCGCAAATTCTGGCTTTACAACCAACACGAGTATTAGAAATTGGGTGTGGCACGGGTTTATTACTGTTCCAAATTGCCCCTCACTGCACTCAATATTGGGCAACGGATTTTTCACGGGCGTCACTTGAGTATATCCAAGAGCATGTCAGGGAACATGCCGTATCTCTACCCCAGGTAAGGCTACTTCAGCGGATGGCAACTGACTTTGAAGGAGTGGAGACAGAAGCTTTTGATGCGGTGATTTTGAACTCTGTTGTGCAATATTTTCCCAGTATTGACTATCTGATGAATGTACTGGAAGGTGCTGTGAAGGTATTACCTCCCGGTGGCTTTATCTTCATTGGAGATGTGCGGAGTCTCCCCTTGTTGCCAGCGTTTCATGCTTCCGTGCAACTGTATCAAGCAGATTCTCCTCTCACCCGCGAACAGTTGCAGCAACAAGTACAAATGCAAATGTTCCAAGAGACGGAATTAGTGATTGAGCCGGCTTTCTTCCAAGCATTGAAACAGCATTTTCCCCAAATTAGCGATGTACAGATTCAGTTAATCCGAGGGCGATCGCAAAATGAGATGACTCAGTTTCGGTACAATGTGATTCTTTCTATTGGGACTGAAACAGATTCTAGAAAAACCTCTTCCCTAAAACTCCAGCTCAATCCTCCCGAAACACCCGAAAGTCAGAATACTCCGGCTCCCTCCCCGTTGCGGGGAGGGCTGGGGAGGGGTTCTATTGAGTGGCTAGACTGGCGCGAAAATAACTTAACCGTCTCCGCTGTACATCAGTTGTTGAGTGAGAACCAACCCAAGATATTAGCGATTACTCATATCCCTAATGCGCGGGTGATAACAGCCGTTAAGGCGGCAGAATGGCTCTTTGGTGCAGAAGACTATAAAACGGTAGCTCAGTTTCACAGAGCATTACGCGAACTCCCAGATTGGGGAGTGGAACCAGAGGATTGGTGGGCGATGGGTGAAGCATTACCCTACAGTATTAATATTCGCTGGTCTGATTCCGGTACTGAAGGACGCTACGATGTAATCTTTATACGCTGCCAGATTAGGAAACAAGAAGATTGGGAAAATTCTCTCCCCATCTCCCCATCCCAGCCAGAGGAACAGTTGCGTCCGTGGCAATCCTATGCAAATAACCCCTTACAAGCGAAGGCAATGCGAAAGTTGGTGCCGCAGTTACAGGCATATCTGGCGCAAAAGCTGCCTGAGTACATGGTGCCTTCCGCTTTTGTGGTGCTGGAGTCGTTGCCACTCACTCCAAATGGTAAAGTAGACCGACGTGCCTTACCAACACCTGACTCGATTAAATCCGAATTAGCAGGAAGTTATGTTCCGCCTCGGACGGCTGTGGAAGAAGTACTAGTGAAAATTTTTGCTGAGGTTTTGGGATTGAAACGGGTGGGTATCCACGACAATTTCTTTGAATTGGGAGGGCATTCTTTACTGGCGACTCAGCTTGTTTCTAGGGTGCGCGATGCTTTTGGGGTGGAGTTGCCTTTGCGTAGTGTATTTGAGGCACCTGCGATCGCACAACTTTCACAGGTCGTTGTCAGTTTGAAAGAAAGCAAGGCTCGAAGTCAAGCCCCAGCCTTGGTGCCGATTTCTCGCGATTCTCGGCGCATGAAGTTATCGTCTCTGAACAAAGAGGATAAACAAAGATGATCGGCGATCGCTAGTGATGGCAGATTTGCGTAGAATCTGGGCAATTGGCCTTTGCTTCCGGTTGCCAAAGGCCAGATGGATTAATGGCGCGATCGCATCATATTGACCTCCGGAATCAATTAACTAAGCGCTAATGCCTCGTGCAATATTCCTGTCAATTTTCTCTCTCCCTTCGTCGTCAAAAATTGTTAGATATTTTGGCTGACACTGTTTAATTTCGATCGCAATTAATTGGGGTCTTTCCCGTTCTAGGTCTTCAATGTAGCCGAGTTGAGAAAGTTGAGCCTCCCGGTGAGAAGCAAAGGGGCCGAAGTAGTAAGTACAGTCGGGCTTTTTGGTGACAATTTCAACCCACCAAGCCTTTCCCGTCTTCTCCAAGTAAGACGTAAAAAACTCTTCAGTATTTTCTAAAAATTTATTAAGAATGGCTTGCAAAAGTTTTAAATTTGGTATTGAAGAGCCTAATTGCAAGTGTTCTTTTGAAGGTTGGGCGTTGAGCATGATCATTTCTATCTCTTAACTAATCTTCACCAAAGGAATCAATATGCATTTCTTTTGTATATGTATCAAAATTTACCATTCCTGATCCTTTCCACCTCTCTACCTGGGGATATGCTATTCAGTTAATGCAGATTGTGTAAAGGTATACAAAAACTCAATCGTTTTCTGGTGGTATGGGGCAATTTCCGTCTGGTGGATGCATTGTTGCCTCAAATTCAGGAGCGTAGGGATTGAATATTCAATTTTTAGAATAAAGATGTCCTTACGCGGAGCAGAACCCGAAGAGTAGGGTAGCGATCGCCTCAGGCGAATCCTGGAACTCTCTATATTATTGGAATAGGTATCTCAGTTGCTTACCAATGATGCTACAGGATCATTTTCGTCCCCCCTTGAGTACGCGTCGTCATTGGCACGCATTTCATAATGCTTGGGCAACCTACATTGCATCTGACTTGAACGCTAAATTGCCAGAGGGTTACTTTGCTGAACCCAATGTGCAGTTTGGGATTGAAATTGATGTTGCTGCATTTGAGGAATCTCAGCAGGATTTTGTCCACGAAACGGGAGTCATTCAACTACCGATAGAGTCTCAAAGTCGATGGATACCGCCAGATGCAACGCAAACCATACCGTTTTTACCAACTAGTGAGAGTGTAGAAATTAGTATTTTTGATTCTGAATCTGGTCCTATTTTGAAAGGCGCGATCGAATTAGTCAGCCCTGCCAACAAGGATCGCGCTGCTCATCGTACAGCGTTTGTTTCCAAGTGCGAAACTTATTTACGGCAGGGAATTGGCTTAATTATGGTTGATGTTGTCACCACAAGGCAGGCAAATTTGCATGGCGAATTATTAGCGCGTCTCACCGAGGGCAAAGCATCTTCAGTCAAGCTGAATCTTTATGCAGTAGCGTATCGAGCGATCGAGCGCAACGGACAGCCAAGCTTGGATATCTGGCAGGAAGAACTAGCGATCGGCGGTATTCTGCCAACGTTACCCCTGTGGTTGCACGGTGAGATTTGCTTGCCAGTTGACTTGGCGTCAACCTATGAGCGCACCTGTCGAGAACAACGAATTACGGTGAGTAGTGCTTGAAGCGGAAGCGATCGCCTACCCAAGGAAGCATTGAGCGATGATGAAAATGTAATGGTTTTTCTAAGGGAACACTCTAAATGAGTTCATACGCTTTCTGGAATAACAAAGGTGGTGTTGGCAAGAGTTTCCTTTGCTTTGTGGCAGCTTCCGAATATGCTTACCGACACCCCGATACGGATGTTTATGTAATTGACTTGTGTCCCCAAGCGAATGTGTCGGAAACTCTATTCGGTGGATATCTTAGTAGTCCCGATGCAATACATTCTTTGACTAGTAAGACTCCGCGTGCGACGGTAGCCGGTTATCTTGAAGCACGTCTGAACTCTCCTTTTAGAATGATTGAAGATGTATCACCTTACCTGTGTGAACCTAGAAAATTCAATCCGAATATACCGGAGAATTTACGGCTTATATGTGGAGACAATCTTCTCGAAATCATCTCGGAAGCAATCCGACAAACCTCCCAACTGTCAATACCGATTGATGCCTGGAAACAGGTAATAAGCTGGGTATATGATCTTACAGTTGCTCTTCGTAAACAGAGTGGCGACCGAGACAGTCTCTTCGTCATTGACTGTAACCCTAGTTTTGCGATCTATACACAGCTTGCTCTAGTTGCCGCTCAGGGTGTGGTTGTGCCATTTACCGCCGATGACAGTTCGCGTCGTGCCATAGAGAACGTCGTTGCACTTCTTTATGGCATAACTGATCCACATACAGCAGCATACGCACGAATCAGCTTTGCCAAACGTGCTAAGGAAGATGGTGTATCTATACCAAAGTTACATACGTTCGTTAGCAACCGAGTAACTTTGTACGAAGGGAAAGCGAGTAAGGCATTTAAAGCTGTAAATAAAACCATTAAGCAGACAATGGATGATATACATAAGAAGCATCGTCATATTTTTGCAAACCCCAAAGAATTACCAAGTAACAGCTTTATCGAGGTCTTATTGCCAAGTAACAGCTTTATTGAAATACCCGATTATCATAGTGCTTGCGTTGTTTCTGCTACAACTGGCACTCCCTTACATAAGTTGACGCCTGGACCCAAAAATATTGTGGGTGAGCGTGTGCAATTAAATCCTGAACCACTGAAAAGATACCGGGATGCACTTGAACAGTTTGTGAACTGTCTCTAGGGGCATCGTCGTGCCGTCACCCGCCGCATTGAGGTACAAGAGTGTGTCCAATACAGCTCGGATACTTCGTGAAACCGCTACAGATTCCCGCTTGCACCCAATATCACGCAGCCAAACTCAAGTCTATTACCACTCAGCTCTAGCTGCATTTGTTGCTGCATGGGATGCTTATATAAATGAACTCGTTCGCAATTTTTTCACGACAACTGCAAACCCCCTAGATCCAAAGTTTAATGCTGTACATGCTATTGCTAGAGATACGGCGGAACGCGCACTTGAAAGATTCAATACACCCAATGCGGAGAACACGCGAAACCTTCTGATTCAAAATACTGGCTACGATCCTATTGGCGATTGGGTTTGGTCTGCAAGAAGTATGAGCGGATTAGCTGTTCGGCAGAGGCTTAATGACATTTTGAAAGTGCGTCACAGTTTTGCCCACGGCTTTGCCATTCCTGCGTATTCTTGGACCCAAACACCAACCGGAAAAATTCGCCTTACAGCTAAAGCAATAGACGATGTTGATGCATTTTTTCAACATCTTGTATCTGTTACCGACTTGGGCATGAAGCAACATATCCAAAGAATCTATGGCATAGTGGTACCTTGGTAAGGAATATCACAGGTGAGTCAGTTTAGAGGTGCTGACTGCATCGAGTCGCCAGCGTTTCCAGAGTTAAAATTGACTGCTGAACAGATTTTTAGGGTTGGGGCGCTTCCCGCATAGTAAGCTGATGTGCAGCGAAATTGCCATAGCGAAATTGTCATAAGGGGTGTGGGGTGTGGGGTGTGGAAATAG
>DATNQL010000857.1:0-3312 GCA_036704025.1 Stenomitos sp. | reverse complement strand
TCCAACTGTATCGCATTCACCCGCCGCACATCTAAGCGCACTCGTCCCGGATGCGCGTCTTCAAGTATGGGGGAGTCGGGTAGCTGCTGCAAGAAATCCAGAATAGCCTCTGGATTTTTGGCTTTATCTTGTGGTATGATACTAACCCCTACTTCAGCCGCCACCGTTTCCGATACCTGATACACCTCACCCGCGATCGCAGGTCCCATCGCAATCCGCAAATCTTCCAAACGGCTACCGGAATCAATCAGTCGTGCGATCGCATTGGGTACGATTCGAGTCGCCGTACCCCGCCAACCCGCATGTACTGCTGCCACTTGACCCGTTTTTTCATCCGCAATGAGTACAGGTGTACAGTCTGCGGTACAAACCCATACTGCCTGCTGGGGTTTCTCCGTCAGGATACCATCTGCCGAGGGTCGTTCCGGCTCCTCTTGAGCGCCGCTGTTCACACAGACAGCACTTTCGATTTCAGAAGGCGTCAGTACTGTATTGCCATGCACCTGTTTAACGCGATAAACCTGAGCCTCCGGCTGGAGGACATCCACCATTTCCGACGGTAAACGAGGCGAAAACGCTGAAGTGAAAAAGCCATGTTCCCAGTCTTGCAGAAGGCTACAGCTCAGATAAGGCATTTCTTCCCAGGTCTGCCAATACCAAGTATGCATCACAGTTTTTTGAATAATTGTTTCAATCACGCTCGATGACCCTGTAGAAAAGCTGCCCTAACATCCGGATTTCTTTAAATCCTGGTTAATATATGCTAGCGTAGGCAACAATTTCCTTCGCTCCCGTAATAATGGGATTTAATCAGCAACAGTTTAAGAGATCTCTCCTAGATGTGGGGGAAAAGCTATCTGTGGCAGAAAATGTCCCAGGAATCGGGCAACCCCAAGAGATGCCCCTCCATCTCTTTGAAACGCTCCCTTCCACCAACCAAACATTGTGGGACTTACTCAACCAAGGTGCAACCGGCGGAACCGTTGTGATTGCCGATCAACAAACAGCAGGACGGGGCCAGTGGGGGCGTCAATGGGAATCGACTTTGGGTGGATTATACTTATCGGTGGCCTTAACACCCCAGCTTCAGGCATCCCATAGCGCACAGCTAACCATGTCGAGTGCATGGGGAATTGCTACGGCCTTGAGGAGTTACGATATTCCAGTCACCCTCAAGTGGCCGAATGATTTACTACTTTTGGGGCGAAAGTTAGGGGGCATTCTGACCGAAACCCGCGTGCATCAGGGTCAAATTACCAAAGCCGTAGTTGGTGTTGGGATTAACTGGAGCAATAGTGTGCCTGAGTGGGGTATCACTCTGCAATCCTTTTATGAAGAACACCGAAGTGCAAGGGTTACTTCCTTAGAAGTGTTAGCGGCTATTGTGATTCAAGGACTCCGATTTGGATACCAAAGCGGGTTAGAGCAAGGCATAGAAAGCTTGCTACCATCTTATCTGGAGTTACTACAGATTCAAGGACGCCCAGTGATTGTTGATGGCAATCCCGGCATCATTACGGGGGTGACCCCCACAGGGGAGTTACGCATCTGCTTCAACTCAGCGACAGCCCCTACAGAAATTTGCCTCCAGCCCGGTACAATCAGTCTTGGTTATCGCTGGTAATTCTGAAAGGGTGAATCACCAGAGCCTACGTATCGATCAGCACATTGATTGACTGAAATTCTTTATTTTTCCAAATAAATTAATAGTGATGAGGAGTAAGTCCAAAATGACCAAAAAAACCGCGTCTGGGTCTGGTTGCACCTTTTTAAGCCTCTTCTATCGGTCTCCTAGGCTGATGCTGGGGCTGAGTTTATTGAGTGGGTTCAGTATTCTCAGTAGCGGCTTTGTGATTGCCCAAACAGATTCCCTCATTGACACGGGAACAGCACCCTCCTCGACCTCGGTCAAAGCGGCACCGGCCCCGGCACCGGAACCCCCAGCCAGTCGCAAGCCAGTAGTGACGACCATTATTGTCCCAGACACCTCAGCACCCAGAGCCAATCGACAACAAGTCGCCCCGGCGACACCCCCCGCTCCGGTGGCTGATAAAAAACCCGTTGCTCCATCACCAACAGCAGAGACAGCCACCCGCAAACCGGCAAGTCAACGGCGAACACCAGAAACAGCCTTAAAAAAACCCTCTCGCCAACGACAAGCACCAGAAACAGCGCAGAGGAAGCCTCCTACTCTACGACGCACCGCTGATGCTCTAGGCCCCATCATTGCCGTCCCGAAAAAACCTATCCTGGCGGCTCCAGATCTATCTATACCTGACAGCGAGACCGTCGCGACGCCACCTAAACTGTATCTCAGCCCAACTCAAACTCAAGAGAGTGCCCAATCGCCCGATTCACCAACCAATCGCTACATTGACCGTACTGACTACAATATTGGCGCAACTGACGGGGACGAGAAACCGACCTCAGTTGTCTTGAGTGACCGCTCAACCGGTTGTAGAACGGTGTCGCAAAATGGACAACTGTTGAGTGGAAGCTGTGGAGTTGCCCTGCCTCATCAACCAACAGCGATGCGGCAAAGGGCGACGAGAGACATGACCAATCAACCCTCCGTCCACCCCGTCATCGCTAACCGACAAACAGATAACCTCAGACATCTCCTTCAGGAACCACGGCTAGCGAAAGTCACCACTCAAGCCCTCCAACTGGCTAGACTAGCTACTCAAGACGGGTCACTCAGTAAAGTAACCACTCAAGAACCTCAGTTGTTGGGAGTCAAAAGACTACTAGCGCCGGCCGTTGCATCGACCAAGTTGGTTAACCCAGGTTCAGTGAGATTAAGACTCAGAGGGATTCAGCACTCCCGGCAGAAGTCCTACTCCGCCTATTCTCCCCGACCGGTCGATTTATTGCCCGCGTCGTCCTTCTCTTTCCCGGAAGCTTCGACTTCACCAGGAGGTCAGTCTTATTACAATGTGACCAGCCGACCCGCAGGGCGTCCCAATGTCAGCAACGCCAATTTCATGTTCCCTCTAGCGATTCCTAACGCCATTACATCCTTATTTGGTTGGCGGATTCATCCCATTGCAGGAGATTACCGTTTCCACGCGGGTACGGATATCGGCGCACCCGAGGGGACACCCGTACTCGCGGCGGTTGCAGGTCAGATCATTACGGCTGACTTTATGGGCGGCTATGGTTTGACGGTGGTCGTGCAGCATCAGGACGGCAAGAACTTAAGTCTATACGGTCACCTTTCCGAAATCTTTGTCCAACCGGGCGAACAGGTGGAACAGGGCAATGTGATTGGACGGGTCGGTACAACGGGTTATTCGACAGGACCTCACCTGC
>DATNQL010000856.1:0-7785 GCA_036704025.1 Stenomitos sp. | reverse complement strand
CAATCTTGGGAGATGGCAGTTTGATTCCTGTGATTGATGGTGTGAGCTTAGTGGAGCAATTACCCAAGGAGCTGAGGTATGACCCAGCGCTGGGTCAAGATTTACACACAGCAGGACTTGTTACCCCTTTAAATATAGATGACCACATTGAGTTGGAGTCTAGTCGCACCCCCATCGCTTATTCCCAGGCATCGGTTAATCCCACCTTACCCTCACTCCATACGCCAACCACTCCTACCGTTTTAGTGGTTGATGATGCGGCTTCTTTACGAAAAACCTTGGCCATGAGCTTGGAGAGAGCGGGTTACCGAGTCTTGCAAGCGGGGGATGGTTGGGAAGCTCTCAAGCAGTTGCAGTCCAATGCATCGGTGAATCTGGTGATTAGCGATATTGAAATGCCGAATTTGAATGGTTTTGATCTGTTAAATCATCGTCGCCAAGACCCTCAACTGCGGCAAGTTCCAGTCGTAATGCTTACCTCTCGTAGCAACGACAAGCACCGACGCTTAGCCATGCACTTAGGTGCAACGGCTTATTTTACCAAGCCTTACATTGAACAAAGCTTTTTAGTGGCGATCAAAGACATCCTCAACGAAGCCTAAGAGAAAAGAAAATTTTCCTCTTCCAGTCAGAACCGATGCCCATCAGGGACACTGGCTCCATTGTGTGACTTGCAGGAAATGACTCATGATCTAACCATGCAGAAGCGTGGAAGCCCTCGATGAGCAATCGGACATCGTTGCTGGCGTCAAGCCGCAACCGAAGCTTGGGGTCGAGCAAAAATCATGCGTCCGGCTGAAGTTTGTAACGCTGATGTGACAACAACTCGTAATTCGCCACCGAGGTGATTCAACCCCTCTTCCACCACAACCATGGTGCCATCATCAAGATAGCCCACGCCCTGAGACGGTTCTTTACCCTCCTTGAGAATTTTCAATTCAATACTGTCGCCGGGTAGATAAATCGGACGCACAGCTTGAGCCAGGTCGTTTACATTGAGCACAGGTACCTTCTGTAAATTGGCAACTTTACTCAAGTTGTAGTCGTTTGTGACTAGGATGCCGTTGATCTCTTGGGCGAAACGCACCAATTTAGCATCGACGGTGTGAATATCCTCATAATCAGCCGGGTGAATGACCAAGCGTTCTGGGTAAGCTTGTTGCATCCGATTCAGGATTTCCAAGCCACGGCGTCCCCGTACTCGTTTTTGATCGTTGGCGGCATCCGCCAGTTGCTGCAATTCCTGCAAGACGAACTGCGAGACGAGAATTTGTCCTTCCACAAAACCCGTATTCAGCAGCTCTTCAATGCGACCATCAATAATGCAGCTCGTGTCTAAAACTTTGCTAGAGGAGGGTTTTAGGGTGCCTTCTGCCACCAACATCGATTCTATACTGTTGGGGTTAATCAGCCGCAACAGCGCACGACCATGAGTATCCGCTAAACTGACCCCTAAAAAGGCAAACATGACACTGCCTAAAATCCCAGCCAGGGGCTTAATAAAACCAAAATCCAAGGGGAGGGGTATCAAGAAAATCGGTGCCAGCATTAAGTTGGCGATCAAAAGTCCCAGTACCAAGCCAACGGCTCGAGTCAACAGCACCTCAATCGGCATCTTACGAACTTGGGCTTGGAAGCGACGGTAGGTAACCTGAACCATCAGGCCCACCGCAAATCCAATGATGGCACCAAAACCTGCCGTGACCCAGCGTAACGCCTCCACATTAGAAACCTGAGCCTGGGCGGAGTTAGGCAGCAATTCAACGGCATCGAACCCGATCCCTGCTGCTGCTAGGATGAATAAAAGAATGATGACAAAATCAAGCATCGTTCCAATCCAAGTAATTTGGGTGATATTCCATAAGGAATTGAATAGACAAAAGAATGATATTCGACAATCAGATTCATTATATCTTTGACCTGATTTTGTCTCCTTGTGCCGATCGGCTTAAATAAACTTCCGATTTACGGGTATAACCAGCAACAATATTTAACCTTTAACCTTTAGATTATCGACTTCAAACTGTATTTCTCACTTCAGCTTTACGGGTGCATCGATAACAGCCGCCCTGAACTGAAACGTTTCGAGTTGGACTTGGATAACCATCAATCCGAGCGAGAAACTCATTTTATTCATAAGTGTTAATCAAGTCTTCAGAATTAGAGTCATCATTCAAGCCTTAGAGCTAAAAGAAAGTGGTCAATTCATTACAAAACGCTGAGAAAGTTATCCATTCTATAGCTCCTCGTTCTGCCTATATCCATATTCCCTTCTGCCGACGCCGCTGCTACTACTGTGATTTCCCGGTTTCTGTGGTGGGTGACAAAGCAACGGGGAGTACCTCAGGCACCATCGAGCAATATGTTGGTGTGTTGTGCCAAGAGATAAAAACAACAATAGCGTCTGGGCACTCTTTAGACACTGTTTTTTTGGGGGGTGGAACGCCATCACTGCTCTCGGTAGAACAGCTAGGACGCATTTTACAAACCCTTGACCAACAGTTGGGCATTGCTCGTTCCGCCGAAATTTCCATGGAAATAGACCCAGGTACATTCAGCCTAGAACAGCTTAAAGGGTACCAAGCCGCCGGGGTGAATCGAATCAGCTTGGGAATTCAGGCGTTTCAGGATGAATTGTTGAGGGTTTGTGGGCGATCGCACAACGTTACAGATATCTTGACATCGGTGGATCTCCTGCGCCAAGTAGAGGTTCCCGACTTCAGCCTGGATTTAATTTCTGGCTTGCCCCATCAAACCTTAGAGCAATGGCAAGAATCCCTGGAAACAGCCGTTCAGCTTGCCCCTACCCATATTTCTTGCTATGACCTGATTATTGAACCGGTCACCGCCTTTGGACGGCAGTACGCACCAGGTGCAAACCCTCTCCCAACAGATGATACTGCCGCGCAGATGTACCGACTCGCGCAGCACATGCTTACCCGTGCGGGTTACGAACATTATGAAATTTCCAACTATGCTTTGCCCGGCCATCAATGCCGTCACAATCGAGTCTACTGGGAGAACCGACCCTACTATGGTTTTGGCATGGGTGCCGCTAGCTATGTGCAAGGACGTCGGTTCACCCGACCTCGGACTCGGTGGGACTATTACACTTGGGTCCAACAATGGATAGAAGCGGGGGGTGTCCTCCATGAACCAGAGTTATCACCAACAGATGTTCTGCTAGAAACTTTAATGCTAGGGCTACGTCTAGCAGAAGGAGTCCGTTTATCTACCCTAATTCAGCAGTTTGGAAGCAAGGCGTTAGAACCCCTTTGGACGGCTTTACATCCTTACTCCCAAAATGGCTGGATAGAAGTGCTTCAAGAAGATGGAGCCGTGATGCATCAGCTAAATACCCAAACACTACCTTCGACTGGACGACTCAGGCTCAGTGACCCAGAAGGATTCTTATTTTCTAATACAGTTCTTGCTGATTTATTTAAGAATTTCGACTAAAGTCTTAACTAAATGATCGACATGTTGAGCTGAGTAAATCAAAACGACACTGTAGCTAAAGATGACAAAAGCCTGACTCGCACTCACATATCCGGAGCAACGGGTAGCAACAGTGTAGCAAGTTATAGATATTTCTAGGCTATGATGCCGCCTCCAACATGGTTAAGTATTACTGGATGAGCCAGGCTGCTGGAAACAAAATCATTACGCTAATGGATCAAGATGAGATTACGGCACTGGGGGCTTCCCTAAGACTTATCGATCAAAAACTATTAACCCCAGCCAAGGAGGAAGGCACACGTCGCATCTGGTACCAAGGTGGGGAGCCTTATTTTGATGTGTTTGTGGAACTGCGTCAGGGAAAAATAGAGTGGTTTCAATTTACGTTACGCGGGAAATCACTGTCCTGGAATCCACGGACTTCGGGTTGGCAAACAGGGAGAACCAATGAAATGCGGACCGATGACTTGACGTTCTATCCCGCAAGTAAGCTAATTGAGAGCGATAAGCAGCCAGATGAGCAATTAATCACATTAGCCCAATCCATTCTGAAAACCCGTGCGGGGGAAGAAATTTTTGACCAGATGTTAATCTTGTTTGATCACCCATAGAACACGGAGCCTTCAGACTTGAGTGAAAGCCCCAAACTCAATCTTTCCATCAGTCCGATTGAAATTTAACCTTGTTCTGTAATAATGGCTATTTGTGCCAATTACGGGAAAGGAGGGTGTTTTATGGCTGGCAGTAAAGTTGGTGCAGATTTGTGGGTGAGCGAGTACATCACACCTTGGGATATCTATGTTCACGGCATAACGAAAGTTCTGGCCTATAAAAAAACAGAGTACCAAGAGATGTACATCGTTGAAACGGGTGCTTATGGCAAAGGGCTAGTGTTGGATGGAAAATGGCAATCTTGTACAGGCGACGAGTTTCTCTACCATGAACCCCTAGTCCACCCCGCGATGATTTGCCATGGGAATCCTCGAAATGTTCTTGTTCTGGGTGGCGGTGAAGGCGCTACGGTACGAGAAATTCTGCGGTGGAAGTCTGTTGAGCAAGCGATGATGGTGGACATTGATGGTGAGGTGGTAGAGGCTTGCCGCGAACATATGCCAGAGATGCACCAAAATGCTTTCGAGGATGCGCGTACCCAGTTGGTGATTGGTGATGCTCTGGAAGTTTTAGATACGACAGACCAGAAGTGGGATATTGTGATTTCAGACCTCTCTGACCCGATTGAAGAGGGACCGTCCTTTCAGTTGTTTACCAAAGAGTATTTTGAAAGAGTACAACGGGTACTAGCACCAGGAGGTTATTTTGTTCTGCAAGCTGGCTCCGTTTCTCCCGTGGAATTGACCCTTCATGCTCGTTTGGTCAAAACCCTAAGTACTGTGTTTCCTCACGTTCATTCTTATAGTTCTCATACCCCTAGCTACGGTGCACCCTGGGGTTTTGCGATTGCTTCAGCCGAAGCGATTGCCACCCAACCCGATCCTGCAACCATTGACCAGTTGTTGAGCGAAAAAACAACCGGTGGCTTTCGCTTGATTGATGGGATGAGTCTGTTGGGACTTCTGCAAACCCCTGCTCATATCCGCCATGCGATCGCTCAAGAAACTCAGGTCTATACTCTAAAAGAACCCCCGAAGTTTTTCGGCAAAGGATCGCGCGGAACAGAGGCTTGAGGCTTCCTTTGGCACTCGCAGCACTTCGCCTTAGCGGGTCTGGGTAAGTGTTAGTCCAGCCACGAATCAGAACAAAGGCTGGACGTTTGGCTCCCTAATGCAAACATCGGCAATCATTGGGGCGTGATTGCATCCATAGCTCATGGGTCGTCAACCATCGATGACCCATGATTTCATCTTGTGAAAATTGTGAAAATGAATTGCCGGAATGTAAGGATTTATTGCAATAGCTAAAAATTTAGCCTACCTCTTACTGTATCACAGCGTACAATTGCCTACATTACCTGTACTGTTTAAAATCCGATTCTCTCAGGGTGCAAATACTTATACTCCTAGCCTAGCTATCCCATCCTCAAAAAGCAAAAAGATGGCTTGTGCTTGACAGTACAACAACCTCAACGGGGAATAAGAACCCCTTGCGAATAAGCCATGCAACATCAACGCTAATACCTGGAAATTAATCATGCAGCCTAATGGCCTGTCCATTCAGTCATTAGCTTTAACTCATGCGATTGACTCTCATTTTATGACCGTGGCACCCGATACCCCATTGGTCGATGTCTTAGCGTTGATGAGTCAATTTCGTAGCTGCATGTTGCCGGATAGGAATCGCGATTTCAACCACAATCCTTATCCAGCGAAGCGGAACAGAACTGAGATTGACTGTATGGGTCAAGCCGGAAACGCCATTTTTGAGGTCAGCGATACAGCCGATGGCTGCGTCTTGGTGATTGAAAACTCGCAGATGGTGGGGATTTTCACAGAACGAGATATTGTCCGGCTAACGGCTGATGGTATTTGCTTAAAAAGCTTCAAGATGGCAGAGGTGATGACACGACCTCCGGTGACGCTGAAACAATCACAGGAGCATGATGTTTTTACAGCTCTTGGGCTATTTCGCCAACATCACATTCGCCATCTCCCCATCGTGGATGAGCAAGGGCAACCGGTGGGAATTGTCACCCACGACAGTATTCGACGAGCACTGCAACCGGTTAATCTGCTGACACGACTGCGGTATGTCAAAGATGTGATGACAACCCAGATTATACACGCTTCCGTCACTTCTTCGGTACTTCATTTAGCCAAACTGATGACAGAACATCAGGTTAGCTGTGTGGTGATTACCGAAGAGAAAGGACAACAAAATACCAATCGTCAACCTTCTACTTCTGCCTTGCCTATTCCCAGTACTCCAGCTCTCATCCCCGTTGGCATTGTCACAGAACGAGATATCGTGCAGTTTCAGGCATTAGAACTCGATTTGTCACGTATGATCGCTCAAGATGTGATGAGTACGCCACTCTTTTGTCTGCGTCCCTCCGATTCTTTGTGGGACGCTCATGAAGAGATGCATCGTCACCATGTGCGACGCTTAATTGTCATCGGTAGCGAGGGAGAATTAATTGGCATTGTTTCCCAAACCAGTCTGCTACAAGTGCTGAATCCAGCAGATATGTATGGGGTGATTGAAGTCTTACAACAGGTGGTGGAAGAACGAACCGCTGAGTTAAAGAAAACCAATGAACGATTGCGCCATGAGATTGTTGAACGTGAACGTGCGGAGTTAGCCCTGTTAGAAGCGCACGATCAATTGAAAATACAGGTTGAAGAAAGGACGGCTCAGCTCACTCAAGCCAATGCTAAATTGCAGCAAGACATTTTAGAACGCCAACGAGTAGAGGCGGCACTGCGGCAAAGCGAAGCCAAATTGAGACAACAGGCGACCAAACTCAAACTAACTCTCGAAGAACTTCACTCCTACCAAACTCAGCTCATTCAGACCGAAAAAATGTCAGCACTGGGTTTGTTGGTAGCGGGTGTGGCTCATGAAATTAACAATCCCATTAATTTTATTTACGGTAATATTTCTTACGCAACTCAATATATAGAAGACATCATGGATTTGCTCCAACTTTACGAGCAGCAATATCCCCAGTCCGTCCTCGAAATTCAGGAAAAAGCCGAAAAGATTGACCTAGATTTTGTGAGAGCCGACCTCCCTAAACTGCTTAGTTCCATGAAACTAGGAGCTGATCGCATCCGAGATTTAGTTCTCTCGTTACGGAATTTTTCTCGCTTGGATGAAGCCGAGATGAAATTCGTTAATCTACATGAGGGACTTGATAGTACTTTATTGATTTTACAGAATCAACTTAAAGCGATCACTGGGCGTTCGGAAATTAAAGTGATTAAAGAGTATGCGGAGCTGCCTCTGGTGGAGTGTTATCCAGGGCAACTCAACCAAGTTTTTATGAATCTTTTGAGCAATGCGATTGATGCCCTAGAAGAATTGAGAACCCTGAATTCACGTTGCGTCAATTGCAATTCTCCACATATCCTCCCTGCACCGACCATTACGATTTGCACGGGACTGAAGGAAGTCACCGGTAGAGAGCCGATGCCGGAGTCGCCATCCTATCGGATGCCAACACCACCCATCTCTACCCTTTATGCGGTAATCCGAATCGCCGATAACGGTTCGGGCATGACCGAGTCTGTGTGTCAGCGTTTATTTGACCCTTTTTTCACCACCAAAGCCGTGGGCAAAGGAACAGGTTTGGGTTTGTCGATTAGTTATCAAATTGTGGTGAAAAAACACGGTGGGCAGATTAAGTGTATTTCTGCCCTAGGGCAAGGT
>DATNQL010000855.1:0-3563 GCA_036704025.1 Stenomitos sp. | reverse complement strand
TATATCCCCTCATCCTTTAATTATTCGCACTTTGGATATCGGTGGAGACAAACCAATTTCTTATTTGCATTCCGCGCCAGAAACTAATCCTTTCCTGGGATGGCGAGGCATTCGCTTTTTGTTGGATTCTCCAGATGTCCTGAAAACTCAACTCCGGGCGATTCTGCGAGCAACGCACAAGTACCCGATCAAGGTGATGTTTCCCATGATTGCCTGCCTGCGGGAGATTCGGGCTGCCAAGGAGATTCTCGCCACCGCGCAAGCGGAACTGTATCGAGCGGGTATTCCTTTTAATGAATCCATGGAGGTGGGAATGATGGTAGAAGTCCCCGCCGCTGTGGCAATGGCAGAGAAATTAGCCGCAGAAGTGGATTTTTTCAGCATTGGCACCAATGATTTAAGCCAGTATGTGATGGCTAGCGATCGCACCAATCCCAAAGTCGCTACCCTGGCGGATGCCTTTGAACCTGCCGTGTTGCGAATGATTCAGCAGACGATCCAAGCGGCGCGTCAGGCTGGAATTTGGGTAGGGGTGTGTGGTGAATTATCCTCATTGCCTCTGGCTACACCGATTTTGGTTGGCTTAGGAGTGGATGAGTTGAGTATGAACCCACCGTCCATTGGCGCTGTCAAGGCGGCGGTGGGGCGGTTAAGCATAGAGGAAGCACAAGCGATCGCCCGTGACGTGTTGCAGTTGGATTCATCGGAAGCCGTCCGAGAGTATGTGGCTCAGAAAGCTGGTCGGCTCATTATTGAGTAGAAGCGATGTTCCCATGCTCTTGGGGTATCCGGGAGGCTACCGGAGACTGAGTCCAGGTAGCAGCTCCTAATAAGGCGATCGCTGTTAGAACACCCAGTAAAACAATGCTACGAGTTAAGCCCGACTTGCCTGTTTCCAACGGTTGCTGAGTCACCGCTAAGCATTCTTCACTAATGGTTGCAGTCCACTCACTTCCTGTTACAGCCCACCCATCTAATCCGTTGTGGTCTAATAGATCTGCATAGTCTTGGGTTTCGCCGTCGCTCAATCTAGCATGGAACATCAGCGGTTTCCTGTTTAGGTCTTTACAGCAATTTATCACTTAATACTTAGCATTGAAAAACTGAAAATTGAACATTTTATAAAAAATTAACGTATTGAGGTTAATTCACTGACTAGAATTGTAAAAATTTTGATACTTTATTTCAAATCCTGAGCTTTAAGCTAAGGATATTTTGTTCTCAAAGTTTTGAGGATCAAAGCTTTATATAATAAGCATAAATACTAAAATTCGACCATTAACCATGACCGTTGATATCAAAACACGACAAGCAGCACAACCCACTGCCACTTTAGAGCGAGCAGAACAGGAGGAAGAATTTCACTGGAGACAATGTTGGTATCCTGTGACCTTTGTGCAAGACTTGCCGAAAAATCACCCTTATAGTTTTTCTCTTTATGATGAACCCTTTGTCTTATTTAGAAACCAAAAGGGACAATGGATCTGTTTAACCGATCGTTGTCCTCACCGTGCAGCTAAACTCTCTAATGTACAGATGCTTGATGGCAACATTGAATGCTTGTACCACGGTTGGCAGTTTGGGAGTGAGGGTCAATGTTTGCATATTCCTCAGTTACCAACGGATGCCAAAATTCCGACGCATATCTGTGTGCAATCCTTTAAAGTGATCGAACGACAAGGCATGATTTGGATGTGGGCGGGAAACGCTGAAGACGCTGATGAAAAGAACATTCCCGCTATCCCTAAGTTAGGCCAACCGGGATTTGTTTATTCTGATAAAATTACTGAACTCTCCTGCGATATCAGCTATGTTATTGAACATATGCTAGACCCAGCTCATATTCACATCGCACATCATGGCAACCAAGGGAACCGAGAAAAAGCCCAAGCCTTAGAAATGGAAATTATTGAAAGTTCAGTGAGGGGTTTTTTGGGCAGATTTCGTGAAACCCGACTACCCGATCAAACGTGGCGGAATCTTGATTTTATTGTGCCGTCACTCGCCCATTTACACTTTCCAATTCCAGAGAAAGGATGGTTTTTTGGACAGGCTTTTTATTTCTTCCCGCTGGGTCAGGGAAGATGCCGAATTCTGACGCGAAGCTATCGGAATTTTGTTACATTGCCATTTAAACTGATGCCCCGATGGTGGATTCACTTAAAACAGAACAAAATTATAGAAGAAGACTTGTCCCAACTGCTAGGACAACAGCAAGAAGTTGAGCGGTTGGATCAACCGCTCAATCAAGTATATTCTCCCCTTGAGACATGTGATACTTTTGCGATCGCCTATCGTCAGTGGCTCGATCGATATGGAGTGTCTTTGCCCTTTTATCGCGGCTATACGACCTCGAAAGTCAGCCCAACATCTGAGGATTACCAGCCTCATTCGGTGCAAAGAGAGCGGTCTTTGCGACATACTGAACTTTGTAGTTCTTGCCATCGAGCCTATGAGAGCAGCAAGAGGTTGAAACAAATTTTTGTAGGGATAGCCCTTTTCCTCGCTGCTTTAGCTATCATTACTGACGATTCTAGTCATCAAATGATTGCTGTTTTAGCCTGTCTATTAGCTGTTGCTTTGGCGGCTGTAGCTCAGAATTTCCAAACCCAGTTTGAGCGGTTCTAACCGTAACATTAATCCCAGCTTGTCTTCAGTCAATTCATTGTAAATAAGATGTCAAAAGAAGCCATTGAAGCCATTATTTCTGCTTACTTTAGCCACATGGGAACCATGAATCCAGAAAGCTGGATTGATTACTTCGCTGATGATGCCATCAGTTACGATCCTGTAGGAGAGCCACCCACAAAAATCCATGAAGGATTTCGGGAGTTTTTTGGGCAATTACAAGGTGTTTTTGAGCAACTCAAACCAACGACCGAATATATTTGTGTGGCGGAGAATGAAGCAGCGGTAAAGTGGACAATTCAGGGGAAGAGCAAGAGTGGAAAATCCGTCACATTTGAGGGAATTACCATCTTCGAGTTCAACGAAGTCGGCAAGATTCAAACGACTCGTGCTTACTGGAATCCAGCCCTGATGATTGCTCAACTCAGAGGTTAGGCAATCCAGTCCGAATTCCTCCTATTACCCAATGACTTAGAGATTGATTGATGTTTATACGCCGTTGCATTCATACGTAGCACATTGAATTTCTCCGCGTCGGGAGCGTCCCCCTGTCTGGGTGTCTATCTCAACGACTATGTTTGAACGCCACTCGATATTAGCTGATATCTCCAAAACGATAGCCTTTGCCGTAAACCGTATGAATCAGGGGAGTGTCACCTTTGCCCTCAATTTTGCGCCGCAATAAACGAATCAATGCGGCAACCACATTACTACTCGGTTGTTCATCTTCTGCCCATAAATGCTGATAAATTTGCCCATGGGTCAACAATTGACCTGTGTGGCGCATCAAGAATTCGAGTAACTGACTTTCTTTTTCTGAAAGTTCAATTAAACGTTTATTGCGATAAGCTAGTTGATTGTCCAAATCCAATTCTAGGTTCCCAACCCGCAGACGTTGGGGTGCGTTATTATCAGTTGCCGCCGAACGCCGCAAC
>DATNQL010000854.1:0-10659 GCA_036704025.1 Stenomitos sp. | reverse complement strand
GTGCGTTCTAGTAATTCATGCTTTTTGGCTTCGGTCAGGTTGTCTTTAATCGCTCCAATCGTGTCGATTTCACCATCATCACGCACTCGGATATAGGCAACACCCTTCGCACCCGCTTCGGTCGCTTCTTTAAATAAGTCGCCGCCTGGTTTAATCCGCACATTAGAAATCAGTTCATTACCGTTAGGAATGGGTAATATTTTGACGATACCCCCAGCCGCAACAGCACCTGAAAAGACTTTAAATCCTGAGTTTTTGAGTAAATCGGAAACGTCAACAAGTTCTAAACCAAAGCGAGTATCGGGTTTATCACTGCCATAGCGCCCCATGGCTTCGGCATACGTGAGGCGAGGAAAAGGTCGCGGCAACTCGATGCCTTTTACAGTTTTGAAGATATAAGAAACTAACTCTTCATTAAGCTGGAGCAGCTCTTCCTGAGACATGAAGCTCATCTCCATGTCCAACTGAGTAAATTCTGGCTGTCGGTCAGCTCGGAGGTCTTCATCTCGGAAGCAACGAGCAATTTGATAGTATCGATCCAAGCCAGATACCATTAACAACTGTTTGAAGAGTTGAGGGGACTGGGGCAAAGCGTACCACTCACCTGGGTTGACGCGAGAAGGCACCAGATAGTCTCTGGCACCTTCTGGGGTGGAACGGGTAAGAACTGGAGTTTCAACCTCAATGAACCCTTGTTCGTCTTCCAAGAAGCGGCGCATGGCTTTGACAACTTGGTGGCGCAGTTGGAGATTACGGCTCATGCGATCGCGTCTTAAATCCAAATATCGATACTTCAGCCGCAACTCTTCTCGAATGTCTGAAGTATCCGCACTGGAAACCTGAAAGGGTAGTTGCTTGCTCAGGCTATTGAGCAGTTCGATCTGGTCAGCGTAAACTTCTACCTCACCCGTTGGTAGCTTGGGGTTGAGAGAATCCTCTGGACGAGCTGTCACTCGACCTGTAATTTTAACAACGTATTCATTCCGCAGAGCTTCTGCATCTTGATAAGAATCTGGGGTGCGCTGGGGGTCGCTGACGATTTGGACAATGCCAGAGCGATCTCGCAAATCTAAAAAAATCACACCTCCGTGGTCGCGGCGACGATCCACCCATCCACACAGGGTAACGGTCTCACCAATATGTTCCTTTTTAACTTCGCCGCAATAATAAGTTCGCATAGTCGCTTGTCGGTAACTTTGGCTTGAGGATAGGAAAATACACGAGGTCAAGCCTGAAGTCTATAATAAGCGCCATCTGGCTCACTCCGCAGTACAGCATTATGCCAAATCCTTAAGCTCAACGCGCTCTTCTCGAATGACGTAAATGTGGATTGAGACCAAGCCGCCCAAAAAATAACGCTCAACCATCTCTTGGGTTGAACGTTTGCCTGACTTATGCCGTTACCTGTACGTAAGTCCTATTGGCTCGAGTAACTAGTGCAAGAAAGCCGAAGGCAGAAGGCAGGAAAGCCTATACAGTAAGCTTTTTAACCTTTTTCAACTGGATAGTTATTTCCGCCACGCTGCACTAGGCATTTCCTGGGGGGTTGACATCCTGCGCCATCTGCCGAAATTCATTAGGAGCATTAGCCGATCTGCTTCCTGTTTCGTTTTTATCTATATCGCTAGCGCTGTAAGCTTTTGAAGCTTCGTAGTCGGCATCAACATCGATTTCTGGTTTTTTTTCTGTTCCGTCTGCCATATTCTGGGCTGCTAATTCAGCCTCTTGCCCTACAGCTTGTTTCGGGTCTACTTTTAGTTCTTCAGCCATTATAAACTCCTGTTTTTTGGGTTTTTTAAATGCTATGGCTCATCGTAACAAAGCTGATCCCCAGTGTTTTAGACTCGAAAGAGATATCTTTTCTCTCTATATAAAGGAAGATTTGTTTATCCCTTTCCCCTTCGTCTAACTCTTTCTCTTGGAGGGCGATTTGCTGGAAAATAATTTTGATAATTCTAAAGTTTAAACACATTCATTCCATTCATTTCAATTATGTCTCCAGCTCAAGAAACGACTCGTTCCTCAGCCCGCTCTGAAGACACTCGCAAAGTAGTGCAAGCTTTTGAAGCTTTAGGCACCGATGAGAAACTGGCGCTGCTCTACTATGTCTATGAAAAAATGGGAGATTCCATCACGCCAGCGGCTCCCACTGCCGCTAATCCCGAAATGGCTCCTCGACTATTAGGAGGAGAATTTTATGACAGCTCTGATCAAGAACAGCTAGCGGTGATGCGAGCCATTGTTAATCGTGAAGATACAGAACTCTCTCGTGCTTACGGAGCGCTGACGGAGAACAATCAGTTAGTTGTTTGGTATGCTTGGGCTGTGGCAATGGGTGACACTGTAGTCGATATCCCCAATGACTATCAATCCACCGAAGCAATCAATAATACATTGTCCCAAATTGAAGGACTGGACTTTGAAGGACAAATCTCGTTGTTGCGTGAAATAGTTGGGAAAATGGGCTACAGCGATGTCCAGCCTATTCCTACCCAGGCAGAAACGGGCAAGACTCCTAGCCTGTAAGTTGAGGAAATTGGCGCACTAGCTTTTAAATAGGGTTGCTATTTAACAATCTCGCAGAATAATTCTAGATAAGGTGTGATACTGAGTTCTTATTAGAGCCTGGTTGAACACTCTTTTTTTCTATCGGGCTACCGCTCAACGTCTCGAATTTCTTATGTCACTGGACTTGCCTATTTATGAGCTATACTCAAACCTCGTTGACAGGGTCGCTCTTTTCCCGGCTGAAACCCTTACAGCAACTTCTCTCCTTTTAGATGCCTCCCATCTAGTTTCTTGAGAATTTATTTCAAGAAAAATCCGAGCTTTTTGACAGCCTATACTTTCTTAGAGCTGTGATGACGAACACGCAAAATGTCTTCAATTAGCGGACAACGGTATCTAAACCAATCATTGAGGAGCGAGAGAAATGACAATTAATACAGCCAAGCTTGAGAGCATTCTCCAAAATTTTGTCACGGGCGCAAGTGATGTCCAGGGCGCTGCTCTCGTTTCACCCGACGGACTCCCTTTAGCCTCCAGCTTACCGGGTGAAATGGATGAAGAACGAGTATCGGCTATGTCAGCGGCTATGCTGTCTTTGGGTGAGCGCATTGGCAGTGAATTAGCTAGAGGCTTTCTCGACCGTATCTTTGTGGAAGGCGATCAAGGCTATGGCATACTCACAAACTGCGGTGAGTATGCCGTCTTACTCGTGTTAGCCAGTAAGGCAGCTAAACAAGGAGTACTGATGCTGGAAATTAAGCGCGTCATTCCCGAGTTGAAGGCGGCTTTAAACTGAGGTAAACGTTTTATCCTTTCTTCAGCCTGTATTTCAATGACTCTCACCCTGTCACCCCAGAGTGAAGATGAGCCAGCCGTCAATTGCTGTGCTGGCTCTTGGGCGAGGTTAGGCTAACGTTAGACCTTTACATGTCGCAATAAGATAGCCGCGAAACTCACAACCAGAATTAGTCAGAAACTCAATGCTTGGCCTAACAGAACATCAATAGCTGTACTCTTCACCCCCATCTTCCCTAAACTTGAATTTTTTTAACTTTTATCACTCACAAAAGCCGATAAATCACTATTTTCGATCCGTGAGGGCAGCTACCCGTCAGCGCTGTCTGCGCCATCAATGGCATGATAAAAAGAATTACTGAGAAGAGGCAAAGTTATGTCAGGGTTGGGGAAAACTAGTGTTAAGGGGTTTTGGCGATGATGATTGCTGAGACTTAAAGCTTTACATCACTCAACGCCTGTACCTTTGTTTTTAACCCAAAAAATCAGCGATCAGGCTGAATTTAAATTGAAAATCTAGGTAGTTATCATAAGCTTAGATGCTGATCAGGAATAAACGTAACAAAAAGTTGATATTTCTTCACATTAATTTGAGAATAAGAGAAGATAAGCCTATTTTTGACCCATCCTTAGAAATAAGTGAAAAGCAATGGCAATTACGAGTAGTTTGTCAGAATTTTCCCTACCGGAACTCTTTCAATTCCTCGATCAAGGAAGTAAAACCGGATTGCTCACTCTTCGATTTCAGTTAGAGCCAAATCAAGAGGCCAGAATCCGTCATGCCCTGATTCACCAGGGTCGTATCGTCGCTGTGACTAAGCGCCTGGATCAGCAATGCCTACTAGCGATGATTTGTCAACGGGGCTGGATTAGCCCTGAGGTGATACGCGAACAAGTCAATCGCTGTCCTGCTAATATACCTATTGGTCTTTACTTAAAGACACAGGGATTTTTACAACCCGAGCAACTGAGGTTACTATTCCATGCCCAGGTACTTCAGCAAGTCTGTGCATTATTTCGGCTCAAAGATGCTCGGTTTAAATTTGACTCAAAAGCCACTTTACCAACAACAGAAATGACGGGCTTAAGCCTTAGCGCGACGGAGGCAACACTGATGGGTCTACGAGTGTTGCGAGATTGGAGATCATTAGTAGACAAGCTACCAGAGCCAACTTCAGCCCTTTCTAGGGTGGTGATTGGCAAGCGCCATTTACGCCTGGATTCATTAGAAGGACGACTTTGGCAGTTGGCAAATGGGTCAGTTCCGCTCAATGCGATCGCCAGCCAATTTAAACAACCCATTGAAATGATTCAACAGACTGCCTTCCGCTTAATCAGCGTGGGTTTAGTGGCGGAAGTCCCAATGATTGCTCCCTCTCGTACTAGATCTTCGGGAGAAGACATGTTAGAAGTTGCCGTGACGCCAGAGGGTAGCAAAGATAACCAGGGTCAAGTGATCAGCAATTCTTTCATGCAAAACTTGCTCGGTTTCCTGAGGAGCAAGTAAGCGTGGAAATCATGCGTCTCGTTGTAACCGGTACGGTGGGTGCAGGTAAGTCCACGTTTATTCGTTCAGTTAGTGAAATTGCCGTAGTCGATACGGATCGCATCGCCACAGGGCCGGCTGCCGAAATTAAGACCAGAACAACAGTGGCTATGGATTTTGGACGCCTACAATTTGCTCCAGGAATGGCACTGCACCTTTATGGAACTCCAGGACAGTCTCGTTTTGATTTCATGTGGGATATTCTGATTCGTCGGGCGCACGCTTATATTCTATTAGTCGCAGCTCATCGTCCCAGTGATTTCCGCTTAGCCCGTCGCATTCTTGCGTTTATGAATCAACGGGTTCAAATCCCTGTGCTGATTGGTCTTACTCATATGGATTGTGAGGGAGCTTGGTCTGTGGACAATGTCGCGATCGCATTAGGCTTTCTCGATGAAAAAAATCGACCTCCCTTTGTGACCCTAAACGCTAATCAGAAAGAATCTGTGGTGAATGCATTAATTGTGTTAATAGAACATTTCATGCAAAGTTCTGTAATTTAATTTTTGTGAAAAAAGTTTTTTAGTGGTTTTTGCAAAACATCATTAAACATCTTTAAGAATTAGCAGATTAAGGATCGAGTTTAGGGATTGAGCAACGCTCTATCGGCCTCATGAGAGTGGACTCTGAGGAAAATAAGCGGTCATCGAGAAGATGCAAAGACGTAAGTCCCAAGGGTTTGAGACCCCGACTGAATCTTCGATTCAGTCGCTCGAATTCAGATGGGGTTTCAGTCCCCGTCTGAATTCTTTCTCCGCGTCTCCCCCTCTCCGTGTCAGCTAACACGAGTGCAACGTGGCAAAAATAACCCACCCATTAAAAAAACTTGAGAAACTTACGGTAAACGCTTTCTTCCCTTCTGTCTTCTTGCACTAGCTGTTAGAAATGGCTCACAGCATATGGCAGGTCAGTAATCTCCTGTTGGGTGTACTCCCTGGAACACTCAGCGTTTAATGGGCGACTCCACATTCCTTTACCCGAACTTGACCTCATTGTCCAACTCCTAATTAGCTAAACTGAATAAGAGCCAATTTTTGTATACTCCATCACTTTAAACAAAGCTAAAAATAAACAAAAGTATCAGCCGTTAATAAAATTAAACTTCTTAACTATTCTGTAATTATAATTAGCTGTAACTCAGCTAAGATAACAAAAACTAAGGTTGAGCGAGTGAGTCATAGCGTTATAACACTAAGAGCCGGAAACCTTCAACTTCCACCAGACTATCGCTCTATTTCAGCCAATTCTTCAAATCAAGGTGAACCATCTAGCGAAGAAGAGGAAGAGGAAAAGTGTTAACCAGTCTCTCACCGAGTATCGTTTCCGGTCTGTCCATCCGAATCAATACTTACAATTGTAGGTGCGATCAACTCAAGGATAGAGGAATTTCTATAACCTGCGAGCGAAAATGTCACCATCCCAAATATCGGTTGAGTCAGGCTTTCTCTACAATCATGCTGTTTCCGGTTACACACCCGCGAGTTCGTTTAAAAACAACGTTGCCTTTTTAACCATCCTTGTATCTAAAAATGGCTAACTTATTTTTGTACGAATCCTAACAGGCAAGAGGATGTGCTTTGTTCATATCGATTGTCCACTGTGAGCAAATGCCCCTCTCTATCGATAGATTGATTCAGGAAATAGAGGATTCTATATTAGTATTGCGGAATATTAAGCCAATAATTGAGCGACCTATGCCATCGTCCATTTCTTTGCCAACACTCTGTCTTCTAACTCTCAATTAAACAGCCATGTCTATTACAGGTCATCTCTCAGACTTTTCCTTACCCGAAATTTTTCAGTTGCTGGAAAAAGGGCAGAAAACTGGATTGCTAACACTTCGGACGGAACCCGTAGTTCAAGACAAACTCCAATTTCACTACATTTGGGTGTATCAAGGTCGAATTGTCGCAGCAGCCAATCGACTTGATCATCAGGGTTTAGTTTCGTTGATTGATCAACGCCAGTGGGTGAGCGATCGCGTCTTTGATAAATTAGTTCATTGGTGCTGTCCGATCAATGAACCTTTGGGATTATATCTGAAAAATCAAGGCGTTTTACAAGCCAAACAACTGAAACGATTATTCCAATTTCAGGTATTGAGCGGCGTGTGCGCTTTGCTGCAATTCAAAGAGGCTGAGTTTCGATTTGAGCCAAACGTGCAAATTCCGACGCGAGAAATGACCGGTTTAAGTGTACTGGCGACTGAAGCTGTATTAGTGGGATTAAGGGTGCTGCGAAACTGGGATGCGTTAGCCGATAAACTGCCCGATCCCAATGGAGGTTTGGTCAGTATCATTGCAGGTCAACCCCAATACCGCTTAGATGCTCTAGAGTGGCAAGTCTGGGAATACACGAAAGGCACCATGTCTCTAAGCGCGATCGCACGACAATTGAGACTTCCGGTAGAACAAGTGCAGCAAGTGGCTTTCCGACTCATCACCATCGGTTTAGCCGAAGAAGTGCCTTTGTTAGGGGGTACCTTACCGACTCAAGAAGTAGAACCCCTACCCGCCCAAGTGCTCGAAGACGTGGAAAAAAACAATATCAGTCCCTCTTTCGTGCAAAGTTTAGTCGGTTTCTTGCGTAGTAAAGTCATCACCCAACCCAGTCTCAGCAATTGTTAGTAGGGTAATGGGTAATGGGTAATGGGTAATAGGTAATGGGTAATAGGTAATAGGTAATAGGTAATAGGTAATAGGTAATGGGTAATGGGTAAGAACTTTCTCCAATTACCGAAACCTCAAGAGCATCGTTACCGCTTTGTGATTTCCAGGATAAATTAGCCCTAAAAGCAGCCACTAAGAGACAGCTACCTGAGTAATTTCCTCAGGAGTCAGATGAGCATGTATCATCTCACCATCTCGAAACCAAACAATGCGCTTGGTTAAACGTGCTACCTCTGGTTCGTGAGTGACCATCACCACGGTAATACCACTGCTATTGAGTTCAGTAAAGATATCCATAACCTCCTTCGTGGTTCGAGAATCTAATGCTCCTGTCGGTTCATCTGCTAAGAGTAAGACCGGTTTATTCACAATGGCACGGGCGATCGCAACCCGTTGTTGTTGACCTCCAGAGAGCTGATTGGGTTTATTATGCAGACGGTTGTCTAAGCCTACTCGTGTCAACGCCACTATTGCACGTTCACGGCGTTCGGCATTAGGTACACCCGCATAAACCATCGGCAGCATGACATTTTCCATCGCTGTTAATTGAGCCAACAAATGGAATTGCTGGAAGACAAAACCAATTTTAAGATTGCGAATTTTTGCTAGATCAGAATCAGCGAGTCCAGAGACATCCACCCCATCTAAGTAATAGCGCCCCGACGTGGGTCGGTCGAGACAGCCAATAATATTCATCACGGTCGATTTACCCGAACCTGAGGCTCCCATAATCGAGCAATACTCTCCTTGCTCCACTATTAGGTTGACACCGTTGAGAGCACGAACTTCTGTATTGCCAACACCATAGACTTTGAAGATATCCTCAAGGCGAATGACAACCGCTTTTCTGGGAGAACCAGAAATCTCTGGTACAAAATTAAGGGGGTTTTTCATAATACCTAATACTAATTTCTATACCTGAAATTGGTACTCAAGAAGCTATTAAAATGTTAACTCACCTAAGTTTAATGCCTTTTTCCTTTTGCCTTTCTTAAGCACTTCTAAGAGCAACAATGGGGTCAAGTTTCGCCGCCCGACGTGCTGGCACAACGCCAAAGAATAAGCCAATCCCACCGGAAATACTCACCGATAGGAGAATTGCCACTGGAGAAATTCCCGCTTTCAAGGGACTCACCATAGCAACAATTTGGATGACGCTAATTCCTAGCGCCGTCCCGATGATGCCACCTGCCGCCGAGAGAATCACCGCCTCAATCAGGAACTGAATCAAGATATCTCGTTCTTGAGCACCGATCGCTTTTCTTAATCCGATTTCCTGAGTGCGTTCCGTGACTGAGACTAGCATAATGTTCATCACACCAATACCCCCAACCAGTAGAGAAATTGCAGCAATTGCTGCCAAAAGGACAGTTAGTCCGCCTGTGATTGTGCCAACAATTTTGAGAACATCTTTCTGAGTTCTCACTGTAAAATCATCCTCATCAGTAATTTTGTGCCGCAACCGCAGCAAGTTCTCAATTTGAAACTGAGCCGCACCGATGCTGTCTTGATTTTTGGCAGTGGCGGAGATGAACGTTACCTCTAACCCGTAGGGAGACGTTCGTCCCACGATGCGATTCGCCATTGTCGTGAGAGGAATGAAGACGGTATCATCCTGATTGTCTCCCAAGAAAGCCCCTTTTGGCTCCATCACCCCAATCACTTGAAAGGAGGCATTTTTGATCCGGATTGTCTGCCCAATGGCGTCACTATTCCCAAATAGTTTCTCCGCCACATCAGCGCCCAAAGCGACAACTTGGTTATTCCGTTCTATGTCTAAATTAGTAATAAACCGACCCTTGGCAACATCAAAACTCCTCACAACTAAAAATTCAGGTGTTGTCCCAGTAATTGCGGTGTTAGTGTTTCTGTTGCGGTAAGTGACTAAGAGCCTGGAATTAATTTGAGGAGCAACTTCTTGAATGGAAGGAACTTGATTCGCGATCGCTTTGGCATCGGCGAGCACCAGCGTCTTTGGCAAGCTCAATGTAGTGTTCCGAGTTTGTCGAGAACCAGGGACAATAAACAGTAGGTTCGGGCCAAGCGTCTCAAACTGTTCAGAAGCTAACCTTTGGGCACCTTGTCCAATTCCTACCATTGCAATTACTGAAGCATTGCCAATAATAATGCCTAACATCGTTAAGCTACTACGCAGTTTATTCGCCACTAGCGTAGTTCCTGCCATTTTTATACTTTCTAATAAGTCCATATTTTTATTTAATTAACAATTGCAATATATTAATTATCACTCAATTAATATATCCTTGATTTCTTTTTTTCTGTTTTCTCCCTGCCTCTGTGGTTTATTAACCACAATGATTTTGTGTATTTTCTATTAGGGGTGTAGAAAAATATAATTCAAATTATATTTTGATGTCATTTTTTATCCTTCAAAATAGCTTATTTCTGATCTTGATTTTTCTTTCGTTTAAAATCTTCTGGTAAATCAATAAACACCCGTTGACCTGGACTTAATCCCTCTAAAATCTGAGTTTGGTTTTGAATTTCTTGTCCAATGATGACAGGTTTAAATTGGGGTTTATTCTGGGCATCCGGCAATAGAACACCCGTTTTACCTTCCTGCGTCACAATCGCAACGGTCGGAATAACCAAGGCATTATTGACCGATTCGCCCAAAAAGGCGAGCTTAACATTCATGCCTGAACGTAGCTCGTTTTGACCCGTTAAAAGCGCCACCCGCACCTCAAAAGACGTGACATTTTGCTCAACCACCGCTTCCGGTGCCACCCGTTGGACGCGACCTTTAAAGACTTGATCGGCAAAGGCATCTGCCACAATTTCCACCGACTGTCCAGGTTTAACGTGTCCGACATCAACCTCTGGAACTTTAGCCAGAATTTCTAACCCTTTAGCCAGTGCCACAATCGAAGTTGAGGTTGCTGAAGCCGTACTAGAGGCTGATGTGGTTGGGGTAACAAAGGCTCCTTCCGTGGCGTATTTTTGCGCCACAATTCCCGAAAAAGGCGCACGAATAATGGTGTCTTGCAGTTGGACTTGCACGGACAGCACCTCGGCTTTTGCCGCATCAACCGCCGCTTTAAGTTGGGAAATTTCCTGAGGACGCCTACCGTTTTGCAACTGCTCTAAATTAAAGCGCGATTCAGCGACAGCCGCCTCTAG
>DATNQL010000853.1:0-5675 GCA_036704025.1 Stenomitos sp. | reverse complement strand
AAGCAACTTGAAAAAGATAAGATTGAGCTGTCTCAAGTAAATGAAGAACTTAAAAAAGATAATAAAGATTTAAAAAATATAATTGATGCAATCAAGCTTAGACTAGCTATTGACGTGAAAAGCCTTCTTCGGTATGAAGATAGCGAAATTCGGAAAGCATTGATTAAGTTGTTCAACTCTACACTTGGCTAAGGATTAGAACAATGGTAAATAAAAACAGCAAAAAAATAAATTTTAATGGAATGAGTTATCGCGAGATTCAAAGCATTAACTCAGAAAAACGAAACAATCTTAAAAAAGAAGACCAAAAGTGGTTGAAAGCTCAGGGTTACATAAATGTTGGCTGGGATAATATTATCAGTCTTTACCATAAAATAGAGGAGTGTTTAGATAAATATCCCTTAAAAGACTTAACTCTTGAGGAATTGTTTTTAGAGGCTGACCGTATTGGCAATAAATATCTCACTAGCCAAGAGATACAAGAGTTCAATCATAAATTATCTAAAGAAGTCAACGATATTGCCGAAGAAATCGATAAACAGTTTCCTAATACTGAGATTGAAGTTATTGATTTTAGTAATAATACCAATCCTTCATCTTGGAGAAAAAACAATAGAAAATTCTATTAATTTAGCACTTTGTGAGGGATACTATGAACCTTGAAGATAAAGGACTTAAGGAATTATTTCAGCTTGCGAATCAAATTGGTAACAAGCAATATCACAAACTAACTCAACAAGATTTTGAAAATTATAGAAAATATGATTATTGGCGGTATGTCAATGGCGATGGTGAGTGTGGAACGACCCAGGAAAGTAAAGATTGGGTAAGAGATAATTCAGACTGGCACTGTCCAATCTGTGGAGAAAATTATTCTGAAAGAGGCGGTAGAACGATTGATCACAAGCTACCTCGCTCACAGTATCCCTGGTTGTCAATGGAATTCAAAAATTTATGGGTAATTTGCCAATTTTGTAACAAAGAAAAAGGTGAGATGCATTGGTACGAGTATGAACACTATATGTTCGTTCACCATCCGGATCTTTATCTTGATGTGAAGGCTGCACGTCCTAGCCAATTACTCCAGCGCCATCGCCTATCACCATAGGTTGAGTTGACGCTCTTGTTACCCAACATCAACTCCCGTCTAAGAGCAATACGAAATATAGCGATCGCACTTCATCGTTGACGAGGATAGCGTCTCGCATTCTTCAATCGGAGTCGCTAAACCAGCACGAATTGATTCCCGCATTCCTGGTATCGAAAGTAGATATAGCGTTTCCTGAATCGCCAACCAATCGGCTTCAGACAGTAAAATCGCATTGCTACTTTGGGAAGTAATTACAATTGGCTGATGGGATTGACTCACGACATCAATCAAATCTTGCAATCGCTGTTTGGCTTCATTAATAGGAATCATAGCCATTAACTTAGTAACGCTTAAACTCATTACCCTTTCATCTATTATGAGCAATAAGCGAGAGCGATGCGTTACCAAAGATGTTGGCTTTCCTGGCAGGGAGAGGCAAGACAAAAGAAGTCTTATGCCATATATCATTAATAAGCGACTTCGTCAATCCCTAATTCAACTTTAAAGCATTGACTGGCACTTCATCCCAAGAACTCACCGTTCTCAAACGCGCCACCCAACCCGCTGACTTTTGCTCGTCTGTCAAATTCTGCTCGAAAGACTCATGGCAATCCTGCGCTTGCTGTTCATCGCAGCAGGCAATACAAGAATAGAGGAGACCCGATGGATCAAGCTGTTCATTCACCCAAATAGTCATAAAATTCTCCTCTCAACTCGAAACACTTTGATTGAATCTTGAGTAGATGTGCTTATTTTCTCCCGAACAGTCTTGACTGCAACTAAGAAAGATACACTTGTTGATAATTTATCAGTATCTATAACAGAAGTTCATCTTTCGATAGATTAGCTAATCTTGTCAGGGGAGATTGACGAGGCAAGTTGAGTCAGAGAATCCCCCGTCACCCGGCAAATGCGCCAGTCGGGTAAGACTGATGCTCCTAGTTTCTCATAAAATGCGATCGCAGGCTCATTCCAATCGAGTACACTCCATTCCAAGCGCCCACAGTCGCGCTCAACCGCTAACTGAGCCAGGTATTGCAAAATTGCTTTACCAATCCCCTGACGCCGAAACTCCGGCAAGACGAATAAATCTTCCAGATAAATCCCTGGTTTGGTCAAAAACGTGGAGTAGTTCGGGAAAAATAGGGCAAATCCCACCGCTTGCCCCGCAGATTCTGCCAGTATGGCTTCCGCATAAGGTTTAGCACCAAACAGATGCTCCTTGAGCGCCTCGGTATTGCCCGTAACGGCGTGAGAGAGTTTTTCATACTCTGCCAGTGCCTGAATTAAATCGAACAGCACAAGCACATCTGTCGGTGTTGCAGGCCGTATCGTGAACTCACCCATAAACAGTCAAGTCATTAGTTATTAGTCAAACGCCTTATTGTACAGGGTTTTACTAACAACTAATGACTCGCGACAGACTGAGTGCTAAGTCAACCAACCTTTCAGGCGTCGAGCCACTTGAGGACGACGTAGCTTACGCATGGCTTTGCTTTGAATTTGCCGTACCCGTTCACGGGAAAGATTGAACATTCCGCCAACTTCTTCTAGGGTGTAGGGTTCACTACTGGCTAAACCATAGCGTAAGGAAATGACATCTTTTTCCCGTTCGGTGAGCACATCACTCAAGACTTCCCAAATTTCTTGGCGCATCATGGTTTCGCTCATTTGCTCTTCGGGCAACCGCAGATCATTGTCTTCGAGCAAATCCACGAGTTCTGTATCTTCTCCCTTACCCACTCGATGATTTAGAGAGAGCGATCGCCTACGTAATTGTAGCAACTGGCGCAAATTAGAAGGCGTAATATCTAACGCTTTTGCTAGTTCCTCTTCATTCGGATTGCGTTGCAGCCCTTGCTTGAGTTCGCGCTGAGCCTTTTTGAGTTTATTGAGTTTTTCGACAATATGAATCGGCAAACGGATGGTTCGTGCATCGTTGGCAATTGTACGGGTAATCGCCTGACGAATCCACCAATAAGCATAGGTCGAGAATTTATAGCCTTTCTCTGGGTCGAACTTTTCGGTTGCGCGATTCAATCCCAAGGCACCTTCTTGAATTAAATCCAGGAAAGGTACTCCTCGGTTTAAATATCGCTTAGCAATTGAAACGACTAACCGTAGGTTAGAACGAATCATTTTGCGTTTAGCTACACGCCCCCGATACAGGCGATTTTCCAACTGACGTTCTGTCATATTCAGTTGTTTAGCCAGTTCAGCTTTCGCTGGTTTGCGACCTAAAGTGGCTTGCAAGCGTTCTTGGAGTTGATCAATTTCTACTAAGAACTGGACATTCTGGGCTAACTCAATCTCTTCTTCTGGCTTAAGCAAAGGATAACGAGCCATTTCTTTAAAGAAAGCGCCCACTGTGTCATCTGAACTCGTTTTGCTATAACCCGATGAACGACGGCTGCTTGTCAATACATCTTTAGAGTCAGAGAACTCGACTTCTACAAGAGTTAAATCTGGTTCGTCTGTCTCTAGCTCTAGGTTGTCATTGTTAAAAAATTCTGGATCTTCTGTAAACTTGAGAGTATCGGCTTGGTTCAACTCAGTAATATTCATAGCGTAAATTGAGGGATGAGCGTAGAAAGGATCGAGAGCAGGTTGACCTAAGGAGTTTAGCCTTAGCTGTAACGAAAAACAGACTTTCCTTGACGCAAGTTTTAATAAAGAGAGAGGTCGCTTGTGAAGAAGCTCAAAACAGCAGAAAAAAGGGAGATATAAGCGATTGTGCCACAACCTTCATCCAGTGAGGAACCAGATTTTAGGGAGTGGAAAGTTCTGATTTTAATGCTACCGGAAGCTATTTGGCTAGCTCTTCGATTACAAAAAGATAAACAAGATTGGTGTATCTGGTCAAAAACCAAACAATTGCAATCTTTGAGCCAAGGTCAACTCGGCAATTTTTAGAATTCTTGACATTGTAAGAGTTTTTACATTTGACAACAACCTACAAAAAATTGGACAATCAACTTAGATGATGAGTGTGATAGGGTGGGCATTAATCCCAATGAAATCGTTTCTTTAAATTAACTTTGCTATACCAACAGGATCTCATACACGCTTAAGCTGTCCTCTCTACCCATAGTGAGAAAACGCCAACTCTTATGGCTTAACCACTCTGCCCCTGTCCGGCTCTCTCACTTCTGATGAAGGGTGTCTAATTCGGGCTGACCCGTTCTTTCTCCACAAGAGCCAGCTAAAATTGACAAGTGGCAAGGCACGACCTCCGAAAGCCTTGGAGTATTTGTGGTGAGTAGGGTTGATGATATGTCGAATTCCCCTAGTGGTCTGATTCTGGCTGAGCCTGGAGCGTCCTATCAATCTGGTGGCAGTCAGCCTCAGTGGGTTGAAGTGCTGGTGGATTGTTCAGGAGTACAGCAAGAACAAAAACTATATACCTATCGGTTGCCATCGGAGTTAGAGGTACAACCGGGGGATATTTTGAGTGTGCCCTTTGGGGCGCAAATGCTGGGTGCGATCGCCATTCGCCTTTTGGACTCACCCCCTCTGGACTTAGCCACGGAGAAAATTCGGGAGGTTGAGGAGGTTATTTGTTCTGGCTTTTTCCCAACTTACTACTGGAAATTGTTAGAGAGAGTGGCTCAATACTATTGCACTCCTTTGATTTCGGTGATTCGAGTCGCTCTACCTCCAGGATTACTGGCGCGATCGCAGCGTCGCATTCGCCTCCATCCTGAAAAACTGCCCAACAATGCCAATACCCTTGCCAATCTAGCCGCACGTCAGATTTTAGACATTCTTAAGGCTCATCCCCAAGGAGACTTGAGTTGGAAATACCTGCAACGCCAAGTGAGAACCGCCAGTTGGGGGTTAAAGCCGTTAATTCAACGGGGTTGGGTCGAGAGTTATCTAGAACACCCTAAGCCAACACGCCCCAAACTCAAACAAGCCGTAACCTTAGTCGGATATACCTCTACCCATGACTTAACCCAACGGCAACAAGAAATTTTAGATGTATTACGGCGTCGCGGTGGTGATTTATGGCTGACCGAATTGCTGCAAACTTGCCATACAACCTCTTCAACCCTCAAGAAGCTAGAGGAGAAAGGGTATGTAGTGATTCAAGAAAGGGAAGTGTTACGAACTTCTACAGAACCCGTTGTAGTCGGTGATCGACCGAAAGCCTTGACTGTGCAACAGGCAGAGGCGTTGCAGGTGATTAGGGGTCTTGATCACTGTGCCCAAGTACTATTACATGGAGTGACGGGTTCGGGGAAAACAGAAGTTTATTTACAAGCGATCGCACCCATCTTAAACCAAGGCAAATCAGCCCTCGTCCTCGTCCCGGAAATTGGCTTAACGCCTCAACTCACCGACCGTTTCCGCGCCCGTTTTGGTAACAAAGTTAACGTTTATCACAGTGCTCTTTCCGATGGGGAACGCTACGACACTTGGCGACAGATGTTAACGGGGGAACCCCAAATCGTGATTGGGACTCGTAGTGCCGTGTTTGCCCCCTTACCCAAACTGGGTTTAATGGTCTTGGATGAAGAACACGATTCTAGCTTTAAGCAAGACCAATTCGCCCCCACCTACCATGCCCGTACTGTCGCCAAAT
>DATNQL010000852.1:0-15990 GCA_036704025.1 Stenomitos sp. | reverse complement strand
GCTGACGTTTTCTTCCCTTAGTTTTTACTTTTTTTGAATTGGGCATAACCGGATTAATCCCTCATTTGGTTAAATGGAAATCTGGCTTGATGCCAAGCGTGCAGCTTGGCGAAAGTTTCCCACTTCCTTGTTCCTAGGAGTACACAAAAAATTTGCTCTCCCCCTCTCAATTGGTGGATTATTTGTGCGTTATGGCACGAGATGTTTGCACTCAGCACGATGGAAAGATTTGCTGGGTGGCGAAAAACTTATTAGTGGGGTGAAATGAGCAGTGGAGCAGAAAACTGTGTTAAGCAAAACTCTGCCTTAAACGGAAGTCGAGCTACATTGGCTGACACACCTAAATTCCTCATTCTTCCGTGATGACTGCACTAAGCTTTGCCTACTTGGATGCAATAAAAGCAAAGTTCTCAGGCAGGAGAAGAAGACCAACCTAAATTTGTAACGCCCTGTCTATAAGCATTACAGGCTTAACACTATTTTCTGTTTCACTGCTCATTTAGCCCCTTTTCATGTGGCAATGCGGGACTCGTCCAGGCGTTTCTCCAGAGCCAACAAAATTGGAGTTTGTTCATCTTCATCATTGTCTGTACCTTCAACCGAATTTTAAAGAGCTAAAGTTTTCCACCCTCAGCCCAAAACCGAGGAAGCTAGGAAGCTAAATATTGGCTCTTCTTTTTGGTAACTGGAACAGCTTATCCACCTATTGGGGGGTTGTACCCGAAGCGTACAATTTTCGATTCTTATGTAAATTTACCGTTACACATGAAATTAAATAATATATATTAGCGTTAATTAGATTATCCTGACGTGCAAAACCCTCTGTTTGAACGCTTGCCTTTTTCGCCTTTACGTAGCAGATTGGCTTGTCCTGTTCTGGCTTGCAAACAGTCATAGTATTGCGCTAGCTCGACTCCCGATTCGAGTAATCGGATCAGGGTAAAGGAGAAGGCTTCATCAAGAAACAATAAGTTTTCGTCTTCGTTGTCGGAGTAGAGCAAATTCGCTTTAATCCCCTTGTACTCTCTAAGTCGGTTCAGGATAAGCTGTTCTGATTGATATAGCTGGAACCCATTTTTTGGGGGTTGTTTGTCCCATTGCTTGAGTACTAAGATGGCTTCCAAAGCCAACCAGACTTGAGATGGGCAATCAAAAGCCAATATCCATTGGCACAACGGATTTTTGTTATTTTCTGCCTCAGACCACATATCCTGAATAAGCCCGTGAAGCCTCACAGATATCTTGCCGGGTTTATACTGCCTTTCAGTTGGAGGTTTGAACCCCAGTTCTGTTAGAACGTCTGAGCTTCCCAGGAGGTAATACTCAATCCATAGAGCTTGGGTTCTGTATTTTTTCTTGAATTGGGCAAATCTCTCTTGTTGCTCAGACTTAACTAGAATTTCGCCATTCTTTCGTAATAGGTCTGGTAGATACCTGGCAGCCCTGATGTATTTGTCCCCATCTTGGTTGTCAAGACGCTTACGGTGGGAATTTTCTTTGTCCCACCGCAAGCGCTCAAAACCATCAACATTTTCGTAACCAATTAACCGTTGCCTCACCTGATTTATTGCCGCGAAAGCTTCCCTAGTTTCCATAGGACAAGAGAAATGTTCGCGAACAGAGGTTTCAAGAGTAGCTCCGTCTTCATCAACTCGAATCGATGAGTTGGAAAATTGAATCGCTTCAAAGTGAGGTGGTTTCAAAAGCTTCTGAATGTCCTCCCTGAACTCTAATTCCAAAACACTGATTTGTTTACCTTGTAAAGCTGTTATCCAGTCTAAGGTTTCTGGCCAAACCGGAGTGGAATCGTCACTTAGGCAATTGAGATCGTCAAAGTCTAAATTCATAGTTAATGTTGGGAATTGTTACGGTTGGCAGTCTGTTTCGTTGAAACCAACTTAGACTAGCTGATGTCGATAGTCTTAAAGCTTTGATTAAATTTGAGGATACGTCCACATATCCCTGTTGACTGGCCCATTGAACAACAACAATGGACACTGTGTCGCCTGGATTTAGAACAATTTGTACCCGTTTTTCAGGACGGGGGAATTGATAGAGTCCGCTTAAGGGGTGTTGATACAATACCTGAAAATACCCCCTAATTCGAGAAAGCAACACGAGCATCCTCAAGAGAACAAAACTGAATTCGTCCATTGGGAAACCTAACCTCTAAACCTCTGAGGGTGCCATAGCCGCGATCGCATTCAACAATCCCCTCTCCCGAAGAGCGGTAGCGTCCCTCCGTGACAAAAACTCGCTTGCCTATCAATGATTCACAGTTGGGGTCTATAGGTTGAGCTGCTGCTATCCTGAGGGCCTTGATGAGTTCTTTCTCATCCATTGTGAGCAGCGCCCAGGCTTCATTTTTGTATGTCGGGTCGGAGGCAATAGCCGCCTCAATTTCTTCCCAGGTCGTACAAGTCCGCACCCTGTCTGCTAAGCAATGGGCGGCGAGGCGATGGCTAAACTCTTGAAAGATTTGCTGCTGGCTTAATGCTAGCGCTGAAGCTTCGGCATTAAGCACTTCGAGCGGAATGGTCTCGGTCAGCTCCTTGAACGTGTCGAAGTCCTTCAAAGCATCACAGATTAATGTCTGCATTAAGCTACTTTCCTAGCGGCCTTAGCTTGCTCCAGTGCCAAATTGATTAACTTAGCTTCATCATCGTAGTCGTGGCATCTCTCCATCGCTCTCTTATACTTAGCTTTAATTGTCTCCCAATCAGATAGAGGTTTGCACCCTAAAATTTCCCACCATTCCAACTCATTCAGGTCAAGCGCTGGGGGTTTGTAAGCTTCCCCATTACTCAGGCGGTAGGATTTGTCAGGAAACCCAAATTCAAGTTTCATGTGGAATTCAACCCATTGTGGAGTAGCCTTAGGACTAACAGCCTTAAGAAAGATTAAGTAGTACTGCTGCTCGATCTTCGTGCAAGCGCCCTTGAATACTGCGCCCAAATGCCAATCGTTGGGGGGGAAGTGTCCGTAGCGGTTGCGGAACAGCGCAAAAACGCGATCCGGGGTTTTCTGGGTGGTATAGCTGCGGGATAGCTGCGCTCGCAGGTAACGAAACTTCTCCAAATCATCGGGACTGAGGACTTCGCCAAAATCCAGGGGCATCTCTGCGGACAAGGAGTCCCCAGCACCAGGGGGGAACTCATACCCGCATTCTGGGCACACCATGATAAAGTTGGGAACTGCCGCACCGCAAGCGGGGCATTCTTTGCCTCCGATCACAGGCTTCGGCGGACGGGGACACAAAGTTATCTCTCGCCTTGACGTGATAAAACGTAGGCGCTTGAAGTTCTGGCAGAAATCCAGCAGGAAGCAGTCCTGCTTTCCTGGGAACAGCCTCAACCCACGTCCACACATTTGAATCAACAGCGCCTCTGACGCGGTGGGACGGGCCAGGACAATAGCTGATATATTCTTGACATTGAACCCTTCGGTGAGCGTGCCGACGCTGGAAAGTAACTGAGTCTGACCATTCCTCAACCGCTCATACATTCCCCGCCTGACCTCATGCGGGGTATCGGCTTCGATGTGTTCGCACCTCACACCAGCCGCGTTAAAAAGGACAGTTAGCTCGCGGGACTGATTGACCGAGGCACAAAACACAATACCTGTGCGTTCAGGGCAGACCTCTTTAAACTTCTCCACAACTTTGGGGTTGAAGTCGGGGTGACTCAGTGCTGCCTCAATCGACTTCTGAGTGAACTCCCCATCCTGTTTTTCCAGCAGGTCAGCTCGGAAATATCCACCCCAGCCAAAGTTACGTGGTGGTACTAAAAACCCTCGTTCAATCAGTCGAACCGTGAGAAATTTCTTTTCATCTTCTGGGGTTTCAACACCAGGGACTCTTATAATGGCCTCGAAGTGTTCTCCAAAATGTTCCTTAGGCTTGCTTCGCCAAGGAGAGCCTGTTAACCCGATGTAGATGGTTTTCCCCAACGCTGGCACTCCACAAGGGGAATAGGCTTCTTTGACTTCCTGAAACGCCTGATACCATCCCACGGTGTGGCACTCGTCAATAATCACCAAGCCGATATCTTTCGGTAAATCACGACGAGCAAGAGACTGGATTGAAGCAATTTGAACGGGCAGTTCACGATTTTCTCGATAACCGGCTTTGATGATTCCCGCCTCAATGCCATAGTTCAACAACTCATCTTGAGTCTGGGGCACCAGTGGGTCGCGGTGGACTAGGAACAGCACCCGGCGTCCCCTTGTAACGGCATCGTTGACAATGCGGGACCCGATGCAGGTCTTACCCGCTCCGGTTGGTGCAACCAGTAGCAGCGACCGGATGCCCGAACGGATTAGGCGGTAAGTTTGGGCGATCGCCTGTTTTTGGTAGTCCCGTAATTCAAAGCCTGCCCTGATTATTGGTACTGAGGGCGGTATCAACTCCAATTGTGTCATGATTAAACCTGCAAAAATTTTTGATTGGCTGCCCCTGTTGGTGCAGGGGTCTTTTTATGACGTAGCGTATCTATATCGTACACAGGATTTACCCAAATATCTATATCGTCTACGCTTGTAAAGCAACGACTGACCCACCAACATGACCAGCAGACAAGAGCGCTATAAACGCTCACCAAAAGGCAAGAAAGCCCAAGCTGAAGCCGTTGAACGCTACCAGGCATCGGAGAAGGGACAGGAGAAACTTCAAGAAGCCCGTACACGCTATGAGCAGACAGAAAGAGCCAAAGAACGCAAGCGTCGCTGGATGCAGGAGTACAGGAAACGGAAAAAACTAGAAACTGAGGAGAGCTAATCACGACGTACCCCCAACGAGCAATGCCACCAGTTCAGTGTGGAAGGGAAGCGATTGGAGCAGTAGGGCTAGTAATCGCGCCTGTGATTGGGGTGTGGCAGCAGATAAAAGCCGCAGGAATTGTTTGATTCCGTATAGTTGGACTAATTGACCTATCTGCTCAACAGCATCTTCCGGTTGATCATCTAGGCACGCAGGGAGATAGATTTGAGCCAACCATTTTTCATCGTCGGTTAGTCCCGAAAAAATATTACTACCACTACTAGAGGGGTTTAATAGTACGAGTAATATTTTCTTGAGCCGCTTCCACCCCCCAAACTCAGAAGCGATTTTGCTAATAAGTTCTTGGGATTTGCCCATTAGGGTGGCGATTGCCACTTGGGTAAGTTTCTGACTCTGGGAGTGAAGGAGGCGGACTGCCTCCAGAATCTTCCAGCGGGTGATTTGGACATCGGTGCCAGCTGAGGGAGTAATCTGAAACGCCTCGACTTGTTCAACTGGCATCTCCAGGAAACTTAGGTCATAGTCTCCAACGAACATGAAGGTCAGTTGCTCATTGGGTCGGAGGTGCGAGCGCAACCGTCCCACTGCCTGTTCTATCTCTGCGCGTACATGAGCCTCGATAAAGCGCTGTAGTCCAGAATGGGGGTTTTCCCTATCCAACGGGGCAAACTCCCCTGTAAGCGTTTGGTAGAGGGCTTGTAAATGCCCTACATTCTGATAGGGAATCCCAAATACGGCCAACGCCGGGGCAGCCTGGAACTCATTCGAGCCTCGCAGGTTAACAAACCATCGCCCGTCACCAGCGTCGGTGTGCGCTTTCCAGTCCCCGAAAACTATACCGGGGTATTGCTCCTCTAATGCTTTCTTGAGCGCTGCCACCCGGTCTTTAAGAGAGTCGGAGCGGTCTTTGCCCAGTTTCCCCATTCCTGTGATTTGGAGAATCTTGAGGTTCCCGTGATTGGGCGTCTCTTGTCCCACCACATAGATTTCTTCTGGGTCGATTCCCAACAGCAGCGCCAAGCGCTCACGGTCGATTGTGGCATCCAGGAAAATGTTAAATTTGGCAGACCGGGCGACAGAGGTATGGCGATCACTCTTGGTAAAAATGATCAGATTCTGCCACTCGCACCGGAACGCCCCCCTTTCCCCATTCCAAACCTTGAGGAAGGGGACGAGCCAGTTCAAAGCCAGTTGCTGGAAGGCATTATTAAACTTTTCGTGCGCTTGCCGGCGAAACTCGCGGTTGACGATGCGCTGCTGTGCTTTCGACAACTCTTCTTCATCGCTGATAGAATCAGGAGTTTCTTCGAGAAAATCTAGATTAGGTTGTAAAACTTCCTCCAGTTCAGTGATAATTGCATCCAGGTTGGATGGTTTCTCAGGCAGTAGCGCCCGCACACCGCTGTCATCCCATCCGTGGAAGGGTTGCTTGGCTTCACCCGTCAACAGTGGTCTTAATGCCATCCGTAAGGGCTTAAGTTGTTCGTGGAGGTCAGGCGTTTTTGACTCCATCTCTCCCCACACTTGATCGAAATCCCCTAGTGCTACGGTAATGGAATCCATTGGCTTGAGCTGAGTGCCAACCTCATCCCAGAATACTCCCGATGCTGTGTAATCGAAGTCGTCGGGGCTGGGCATGGAGTCGGCGTGCGCCCGGATGCGATTGGCGGCTAATGTATTTCTGCGCTCGCCTCTAAAACTAGCCCCGTATTTTCCACCAGTCCCCTGTTTGCACAAATAAGCGAGCTTGCATGTTTGGCAGATGGGAGAGTCATCGGCGGCCTCAAAGTTCAGGTTTTTTGCCCGGAACTTCTGGAATAGGTCAGTTTTGGGGCAATTCCCTTTGGTGTCCGGTTCCTCCCCTGGTTTAGGCCACACCAAAAATGGATTTCCGTTCGGAGTTTTACGGCTATCGTCAATCTTTAGTCCGTTATTCCGAACTCCCAAGTCAACGTAATTTGTCTCAATCACGCCCGTCGTCGGATTTCGGTGGTCGTTTGCCAGATAAAACAGCTTTTCTACCCCGAAGGTTTCAGGCAACGCAATTCCTGCCCCGTGAGACTTCCCAAGCCCTGGCGCTGAAACATCCAGGATGTACTTGTGTCCTTGTTTTACTGCATCCTGCCAAATCTGAAGGCGTTGGTTGGCATCCTGAAATAGTTGCTCAGGTGCTTCCTTGGGTTGGGGCTTGGGTGCTGGTGGTTTGCCAAATCCCTTGAACCCAACGAGTGCTCGTTTGACTCGTTCCCTTAACCTTTTGCCAAATCCAAACTCAACTTCCCACTGGTCACGGTCAATGGTGCGCTCTCGTTCTACGAACGATGCCGCCTCTACCTCTTCGTGTCGGGATTCAGGCATCGATACGCCAGCATCAGCCGCAATTTCCCGAACAATTTCAACGAAATCCCTCCCCTTCGGTGTGCCATTCCCACCCCGAACAAACCAGCGATACTGGGGTAAATGCCCTCCCTCGTTACAACCGTGACAAAACCATTCGAGCGTGTCTGGGTTAATGTGAAAAGCTGTACCAGACTGACTCTGATGTCGAGGGCAGTACCCGCTCCACTCTTTGCGCCCTTGATGCTTCCAGTTGTGCCCTGACCAATTGAACGCCTCATCCGGTGTTAATCGGCGTTCGGCTTGTTCGATAACGTCCGTAAGACTGGTGGAACCAACTTCACCAGTTGCCAATCTTTGACGCAAGCGTTCCTCAACCTGCTGTTGAGAAACCGCCCTGACTTCTTTTCGCTGTCTCTCCTGAGAAACGAAAAAAAGTAATAACTGACACAGCCAATCTGGTGCTTGAGCGACGGGTACAACGGGATTATTAATCCAGTAGTAAGCCCCGGTACTTGGGTGTCGTGATGGTGGGAGGCAGCTTTGGGATTTGTTGTAACGAAATTCCAGGAGCTCGGTGGGCTTGCCGTTTTCATCCCTGGCCGTTTGCAAATCTCCCCATTCGGTCAAAACAGCACGATTAAAATCCTTGAGCTGCTCTCGAATGTTATCCGGTATTTGAAAGAGTAGCTGGTAACGTCCGGTTTTGCCACTTGACCAACTAGGCGTCTCTGGGATGTCCCCGCCGCTTATTGCATCCATCAGCGGCTGGGCACTGGAGCCATCCACGTCGATGGCGAGTAATCCACCTGACGCCTCCCCAGTCCGGAGTCCGAACCCAGACCAGTAAGCCCGGTATGTTTTCCCTTTCTTGCTGACTTTCTGTTCTCCATGCAGGATTAACTCTGCAATGGTGCTGTGGGGAATGAATGGTTCGGTTTGCCAGTTATCGCGTCTTGGCGACTTGTCTTGCAGTGGCGTGAGCGACCAATGAGCAGGGATATCTTTTAATCTTTCGGCGATAGCCGTTGCGTTTGGCACTCGCTCAAAGATTTTCCATGCCTGACAGGTTTTTGACCGCGCTAGTGTTTTATTGAGTTTGTCTGCAACTTTTTTATGATTCATATGCCGTTTGGCCTTGTGAGAGGGACAATCGGCACGTTGCTTATGGAGTTTCCTGAGCGGGTCTGTTACCTTGTAAGGATGAAATAAATTTTTATTGGTTGCTCCGGTTGGAGCATTCGAGGGTTGTTGTTGGTGTTAGGGATCGAAACCTTAGTTAGAACCTAGAGCCGCTTCATACCATTTGCATTGTGCCAGCCGGACTTTTTTTTTGACTATCAGTACTTCTGACCTCCTTGAAGATTACGCAGATCAATGGTGTGGATTGTGAGTAACTTTGGATGAATCCACCCCAAGTTTCAGCGCTCGTGGTTGAATCAATCCCTGATGAGAGATTAATTGCCCCCAAGTTTACGCTATTTTTTCCGAAAGATTCATACTAGTTTCGAGTAGATGCTCCTGGGCGCGAACGCCTCTCAGGAGGCCGCAAAGGCTAACCAACTCGCCTCTTCACAAGTTGATATTCGCCATAAATATTTACGTTTTGGCGGGAGGAACTATTTCCTTCTGCCCTCTACCTTTTTTGCATCAGGCGGCAAGCTGAGTAGCTGGGTTGCTCTTGCTGGGTTTGGGGGGAATCTTGTAGACGCCTGGTGTCTCAGTCACTGCCCTACCTTCATCCCCTCAAGCATCTCGTCCACTGGTTTACCGCGCTTCATCTCTCGCCATTCGGTTTTAATGGGTGAATATTCACACAAACAAATCACAACCTGCATATCCGTAGTGGGCGAAGCGAATTCGTGAACCTCTGTCACAATCCAATCATCAGATGAAGCATGAGTCGCACCGTTACCTGGATCTTCCAAGTTTTTAAACCTTTGTACTCTGTCACCGACTTTGGGAAGTTGAAGAGAGTTTGTTCGATGCTCCCAAAGGACATCTGTTAGGCTCCCTCTAGGCATCAATAGTCTCTCTTCCCACCCCGGAGCGCTGGCGCTGTCTGTTCTATACACAATCCAGTTTTTGGCTCTAGTCACCATAACGGGTGTCCTCAAATGAAGTTTGTTCGCCCTCGAATATGCAATCCACTTTGAGTATTGGATCTTTCGTTGGCACGACATCTACGAGAGTCCAGCCATACTTAGATTCCATCTCCAAACAATGTTCTTCGTCTACGGCTGAGTGAACGTTGTACTGAGCCGGTTCTTCACTGTAGGTCATTGCGCTCGCTCTTCACTCCTCACCCCCTGCCTTCTTCTCCCTGCCTTAGCCCCTGGTGCCTTTGGCGCTGGTGCCAGAGGTGGGAGGTTGTTCATTTTTGGCTCTGGCTGCGATCGCCCGTTTCACAATTACTCTTGCTATCTGCGGAACTGTTAGGAATTCTTCTTTAGCCCACTTTTCCAAATATTCCATATCTTCAGGCTCTATTCGCAGTGTTATACGAGGCTTGTCAGAAGGCATGGCAGGTATCTAAGAGTGTCCACAGAGCGCAATATTCTATCAATTATGGCTTCTATTGGCGTACTGAAGGAATTTTTAGACACCTGTTGACAAGGTGACGCACCAGTGGATACTATAGCTCACATAGGCAGGAAAAGGGAAGCAAACAAGGCAGCACACACCTAGCACAAACCCCCAGATAAAACCGCTAAGACGGTTGTCCGGATTAGGTTCTGGGAGAGTGATGGAAAAAGCTGCACACCTAAAAGCAAACCCGCTTGCACAATCAGATTTTTTGCACAACAGGACGCCTACGCAACCATGCCTTCCCCTTCAACTATGAGGGTTAGGCGGTGTGGACAATTCCTTGATATTCCCATTCGCAAGGGTGAAGCGGCACGATTCCTCGGAATCCACCGTAACACTCTGACTAAGTGGGACAAATGCGCTCGGAATCACATTGACAACTACCGGATGCATTTCGAGCAATCGGGGTCGAAGGAACAAGCACCGCTAAGCCCGTACCGTTTCTGGGTTTTGACTCGACTCAAAGAGCTAAAGAGAATCTATCGAGACGAATCCCTAATCGAGAGCTACATCAAAGCTCACCCTTACGATTTCAGCTTCCGCACATTTTTTGAACTTCGCAAACAGGAGAAACAAGCCTCATGAATAAACCCCAAGTCATGGATAAATTCGGTTTCAAAGACAGCGAAGAGTTTGATGCCTTGTTGTTAGATTTGGGAATTGACCCAGAAGTGCCAGAATTAACAGAAGAACAAGTTGAATCGGTGAAAAATCACGTCACCGTTTTTGCCAGTTCCCTTGCCGGACTCCCCGCCACCCCACCCCAGAGCGAAAACACCAACACTAACAGCTCCTACCAGGCACCCGATGGAGCGATGACTGTTGTTACAAACCAGGGATTGCAAATAGCAAAAGAGACCGGATTAGAGATTAGTCGAGGTGCCTTAGAAACCCTCTCCCAAATGACCTTTGATAAAGGCCGCCTTGACGCCGCCTTTCTAGAAAACGCCTACTGGCTTGGACTTCTACGGCAACAAAATCAACTGCGTGCTGCTAATACCGAGAAATTCATCCAGATGATACAGGTACAACAAAATACCAATGTAGATATTGAAAAGCTGGCAACGGAGGCTGGACTGCTGAGCAACGAAGAACTCGTAAAAAAACTCTCAGCCGCCGCCGCACGAATGAACCCAACCAACTTGACCAATGCCGTTGCAGCAGCGACAGCTTGGTAGAGCTAATCGAGGTACTTAAAACCGAGCAAGCTCTGCGCCTCCATTACCAGCAGGAACTTCAAAAAATCAATCAATTACCGACCTCGCCAGGAGAACAGAAAATGCAGTTAATTGACCGCCTCAACTATTTTCTTGAATGCTCATCGAATTGGGTTTTATTTGGAAAATTTAAGCCCACATCACCTTGGAAATTTTAGGGATGACGCGACTGAACCCAAGCCAATCTCTTCTTCATAAGACCTTATCGAGAAGCCAGCACCAAAAGTTTGACCGGCTCCGGTGCTAGCTCTATCCCAACGACCGACACGCTAATCGTAAGGAACGCTTTTCATCATGACATTTAGTACATCAGCTCATCCACTCCCCTTCTACGCAGACGGAGAAACCCCACTTGAAGAACTAGTAGATAAATTTGGCTCCCAACTCGAAAGGCTGGAGAATTACGAAAAACTCATCCTGCTAGCAACCCTTGCCACCAACCTCGCGTTTCACGACACAGACGAAACCGAAGAGGATTGGGGTCATCTCGACACGTACCAGGAACTACCTTGTACCACCGTTAGCGATGAATTAACCGACACTTTACCCTCCCTCGATACCTTATCGCGAGACGCCTTACTCGGCCTTTGTGAAGGCTTGGTGGCACAACTGCGGTACACAAGGGAGGTAGGTTAGATGACACACCTTGAAGTTCCAGCCTCCACGCTTCACCGAACAATCGCCGACGTAGCCGAGTTTTTGGAATCCAACGCCTTATCTGACCAATGGGGCTTCCTCGACAACGGCGAGACCTTAGAGATTTATTCGTCTGCATTGGAAGACTGCCGCCAGTACGAAGCGTGGACTGCCCTAGAACAACGTTATGAAGCCGTTGGCGGAAATATCTACTCTCCTGACGACAACGAGTGGGAGGTAGCGTAATGCTCGATTACGATTACCGCATCTCGGACGACACTAACGAACTCTACCCCCCATACACAGGCCACGAGTTTTTAGCTTCTCACGAAAGCATTGACCAGCACGACTACTCATTAGCCTTTGGACAGTTTCTAGCACTAGGCTTAGATGCCGATATCGCCAACATCCTCGCCTTCGGAGAGAACCGCTTTGACCTAATAAGCCCCGACATCGATAACCCACTCCGAATGGCCGCATTTGAGGTCTATGACCGCCTGTGTGAGATGGGGTACTGGTGCACAGAAAGCGAGTAGTTAACACGCCCCTAGTTAACACGCTAGGGGCATCCATGAAAGAGGTTGAAATGGGCACCCGACCCAACAAATATCAAAAACAAGCCACACTCGGAATTGTCGGATTATTCCTCATTGCCTCCCCAATCCTGCTCAAACTTCCCTCTCAATTTCACACCTTCAACTCCACCACCCTCCTAGAAACAGAAGCCGCAAAAGAAAAGGCAGAAATTGAAGCCAGCGAAGACTTAGAAAGAATCAAAATCGAACAGAAAAAACAAACAGCCTTAAAGCTCAAACAAACCGGACTCTTGCCCTCAGGAGACAAGCTCAAAATTAGGGACTATTACGACAATCCCCAATGGAATCCCAACCCCAACACCACAGGATTCCTCAAACACGAAACCATTTTTGTCTACGACTCAGCCGGCCTTTGTATCGGCCAAATCCGAGAACGAAAATGGCTGTGGAAACACTTCTATCAAAACATCTGCAACAACGTCCCCGTGAAGTAATTAGAGAAGATTCATGCAAACGAACACAGGAAAAACCCCCACTGAAAAGACCACACCGATGGGAAAAACGGAGAACCCCCAAGAACCAGATTATCAACATCAATCCTGGAGTGACTGGGCAGAAATCCTAGCCCGTTGGGTCGTTGACATCATCGCCATCCCCGCCTCCTTTCTGGCTGCCCTTTTCGCTCAATTCCTAGAACGCAACGGTTCAGGACGCAAGATTCTCGGCTTTTTCGGCTTTGCCATTGGCACTCTATTAAGCACCGATGGAATCTGGCAAACCTTCTTCCAAGGGGTGCCAATCTTCCCCTGGTTTGAGACGCAATGGATAGGCTGGACAGGCTGGTTAATCCTGCCCTTTAACCCCCTATTTTGGCTCTCTCTGGCTATCAGTGCTTTAATCCAAACCCAGGAAGCCAAAACACTACGTGGAAAACCACCATCCGAGGCCAAAAAAGAATTTGAAGAAAGCAAACAGTACACCCTACCTGAAAAGCCCAAAAACACCATTGACCTAACACGAGCCTTGTGGGGACAGTACAAGCGAGCCGGCATGAGAGAACGCCAATCAGGCGGACTAATAGCCCTATTCTTCTGGTTATTTGATATTGTGACAACTTTCGTAAGTCGCTGGCCTTTCAAATACACCAACCCCGGCCTGATACTCGCCTGTTTAGTTTATAACCTTGGCACCATGATGGCTGGTGAAATTGGCTACCACATCTGGAAACATTCCGATGACTAAGCCACTTTAAACACAAAGATTACCCCTGCCAGAACATTCTAGCAGGGGTTTTTAAAGGAGGTTTTCATGGACACAGGAATTCCCGCTTTAACGACAACAGAAACTCAACGATTAAGAAGTGATTATCCATCCATTGAGCATTTGGAAGCCGGTAATGTAGCCGCTTGGTTAGTAGAGAGACAGGAGCAGTTATTAGTCAGGGCAAAAGAGGAACGGACAGGCATGAATCTCGCCAAGCTGATTACATTAGCCGGTAGTGCCGTTGGAGCCATCTGTTATGCCACAAGTCCCCTAGCTCCCGTCGGTGCCCTAGTGGCAGGTGTGGGGTATGTGTGGGCCGTTGCTCAAGACCTAAATGCCTCCCACCAATTCGCCCCTATCCCCTTTGTGCGGGGTAACTTCATCGAGTTTCTCTCAGCCATGGGAGACTCAATAGCGCGAGAAAACTGGTTCGCCAACTCTAACGAATTGGTGGATTTGATGTTTCACCTCGACCCATTTGAGCGCTACGAATTTGGCATGTTAAAAGAACACGCCCACGTCTTAAGCGAGTATTTGGTCAGGATAGAACCAGGAAAGCGATTTTACGCCTACCGCTGGCTGTATGACTGGTTTGTCAATTTGAAAGGGTCATTCCCAGGACAGGAACAATTAACCAGCCACTTGGCGACAGTCACCGCCGACCCAAGGATTAATTATCACCAAGTGCAAGCCATTCAGGAACATCAGGTGCGTGTAGTTACACCACCGGCGGGCATTCCACCAACCCCAATTGAAAAACTACCAAAAACCTCTGTAGCTGAGCTACCCTCTACCATTGGGGCAATTGACACTCCTTCCTCTAGTGTCAATCCTTCTCAAGGGACTGAAGAACCTATAAAGGAAGTTTACCCCCCTTCAGCACCTACCCCTCAACAAACGACGCCCATTGTTCAAGGCTCATCTTTAGCCCCTGTAGACATTGCCCTAGAGATGGCCTCTGTTCCCAAGTCCACCATCATCGCCGCCTCTCCTCGTGTAGGGAAAGGGATAGTGGTGTCAATGGCAATAGCACATTTAAGACAACTGCACCCCGACCTAGAAATCTGGCTCATCGACCCCAAAGATGAGCCAACGGAACGACATTACTGGAAAAGAATCGACATCGATAAACGATGTCACTTTGATTTACGTCCTTTTGACGTAGATGTAGAAGAAGCGATTGAAGTCTTCACCGAACACCTGACCCGATTTAACAGCTCTTTAAGCTATCGCAAACTGCTCATCATTGACGAATTCGTCACGCTCAATCAAAAATGTGCAGGGACATTTATGTCCCGACTCAAAGACTTCATTGTGGGAATTTGTTCCTCCGGAGAAGTCAATCCCGATTTAGGATTAGGTCGCTTTGCTTGGGTTATCACTCAATCCCCTTACGTCTCCGACATAGGCTTCAAAACCAAAGCCGCCCTGGTCACTTTTCAACGAGTGTTCCTGCTGAATCAAGCCTCAATCCACCTGTATCCTCTCGCCGTATCTGCCTCATTTGTTCCCGCTGGACTTGAAGATAAAATTGCCCGATTGATGAAAGCCACAGGACGAGTGTTTTACTACTCTCGCACCGATTCCTGGCATCCCGTCCCTAACTACCAACTGCCGAATTCAACAAACGATACTCAGCTACGTGCCCAACTAGAAGGACTCGTCAAAGACATTTCAGATACTCCGGAAACCCAGGAGGAATCCCCCGAAACAGCCGAAAGGCTTGAAACGACGGCTGAAACGCTGAAACAGGCTTCTGATACTGATTTCAGCGAACAGGATAAGATTTCGGTGAAACGTTTCACTCCTCTGAAACTGCCATTTCTGGAGGCCAGAGAGCTAGTCTTGCGCCTGCGTTCTGAAATGAGCCAGACCAAAACGATTGAGGTGTTGTGGTCAGCCAAACCCGGAGAAAGTAAAGCCTACAAAGAGGCTGTAGCTGAGTATAAAGAGCTAACTGGAGATGAGGAGAAATAAAATGAATCAACTTAATTCCCAAGCGGCTCACTCATCAACCGCTTATCAGCGGGGATACCAACAAGCCCTTAGTGATTTTGGAATTATTGAATTGTTGGCTAAACTGAGCAACTTAAATCCGGGAAGAGATGTGGAAGAACAAGACAAAGAGAGCTTGATAGCTTTCCTGATTCAGCAGCTAACAAATAACCTCAATTCAAAGCGACTCAATAATTATTATCAAGCGCTGGAATCTGACTTCTTTGAGGTACTCCTATCAGAAATCCAACCGCCCTCAAAAGAGCTGCCTATTCACTTCAAAGAAAACGCCATACCCTGCTACCAAGATGGGGAAAGCCTACGTTGGAATCCAGCGCAAGGAGGTGTAGATTGGGGTATTGCCGTTGGGCGCTTTTATGCCTACGCCCCCCATTTGTGCCGTTGGAGCTGGAAATACATTATCCTCCTCGACTCGCACTCGCCCAGTGCTGCTTGGGTAAAAGTAGATAGCGCTTGGCAAGAGGATGTGGAACCTTTTGAAGAGGTGGCTTGATGACCAACCCCCGTCCTCTGAATCAAAGGGAACTCAATCTGATGGAATTCTACAGTCGCTGCCAGCTAGGCATGTCCCCCCAACGATTCCGCACAAAATGGGCTTTTACCTACGAGCAAATCGCTT
>DATNQL010000851.1:0-5410 GCA_036704025.1 Stenomitos sp. | reverse complement strand
CTCTAGGTTGGCTTGCCTAAGATCTGCAAACTCTAAGTTAGCGTTATAGAAATCTGCATCCTTCAAGTTTGCTTCTGGAAGTCTTGTACGCCTTAACACAGCTTCCAAGAGTTGGGCTTTCTCCAGATTTGCCTGATGCATATATGCTTCTTCTAAGTTAGCCATGACAAGCTGTGTTTCTTTGAGGTTGGCTTTTATGAGGTAAGTTCCTTGCAGCTTTGCTTCACAAAGATCTGCCTCTTGCAATTGAGCTGCACTAAAGTTTATCCTTTGTAGTCTGGCTTCACGGAGGTTTGCCCCCCTAATGTCCGTATGACTTAAATCGAGTCTCTGATTTTCCGGATCTTTCTTCGTATCGCGCTGTCCGATAACGGTAAGGGCTGCTTGAATATCATCAGAAATTTTTGGCAATCGCTCGTCCTCGCCTTCCTCTTCTTCTTTTCGAGGAGCTTTTCTTCTAACAAAATCAGCCAAGAATTCCATAACTTTCCAGTGGTATCTTGGAAAATCTTTATTACTAGCAATGTCCTCTAGAACCTGGATTCTACTCTTACGCTCAAGGGGTTCTAGACTGTCAAAATTGCTAGTTGCCCTAAAATAACGCTCTTCAATTAAACCCGCGTCACTCTCTACTGATTCTCGATGCGACTTGGCGATCGCCTCTTCACTTTCAGCTAAACCAGGAGGAGCAGATATTGTTTTTTCGGCTTCCGAATCACTGTATCGAGCAATTTGTTCCAGTAGCTCTTGTTCTGTAATTCCTAATCCCTGTGCAAGTTGCTGACGTGTTTTTTTTCTAGGTTCTGCAATTTCCTTTCCTGGCTTGGGATTGAGAAGCTTACTCACGTAGCTCTGTTCTAGTCCAGCTTGTTTGGCAAACTGTCGATCGCTCAGTTCTTTTTCATACAGTAATCGTTTTAGAGCTGCTCCAAATAACTTAGCTTCTTTAGGCTTGTACATCTAAAATTCAACCGTTGAAATTCAACCCCTGGAATACTTTCAACCTTCCGAGTTAATGAAACTCGCTTTTAGGATTGAGCTGTAAGAAATTCGAGGACATACCAACCATGATGACTCAAACCACAGCTCAACCTGCCACTCAAGTTCCTATACTTCCGACTGCGCCACCGCCCTTTCAGGGAGATAGCATCTTCTGGTCAATTTTAGCGATCGCTATTTTAGCCAAGGTGATTGTGGGTTATCCAACTGAGCCTCGCAAGTAATCCATCAAGTTCACGAGTGATCGCACCTCATCCAAGCAACTGCCAACGGAGAGTGCGATCGCCTCTTAGAATCCATTACCAATAGCCGAGTGGAGATAATTCAAGACATCCAAACCAGGAATTAGCCCCAAGCTTGGCCATAGCGCTATTAGACAGAACTCACCTTTACCTTTGGAAAAGTCAAAGAAAGTAGCAGGAGAGATGTTAAAAAATTCAGCAAGTTGGCGAATGTGATTAGCGGTAAGCTGGCGCTGACCATTCAAAACTGCGGACACAATAGACTCAGTTTTAAAAATAGGAACCAAATCTTTCTGCCGCAAACCGAATTCATTCAGCAAAGCTTTTATTAGTTCTACACCATGAATATCGGGTATAGGCTCATGATGAAGTTGTTCGTACTCGTAGACCAGAGTACCTAAAACATTTAGGTAATCTTGTTCATCTGGTGTTAATTCAGCGCGATCGATAAGAGAATCGATGACGTTTTGAGTCGCTAGTAACTCTTCCTCAGATGCGATCGGGCGAGGAGGAAAGGTCTTGAGTAATTCGATATATGCGCTAGGACTCCGTGAACCACTCGTCGTTTTTCCAGTTTTGTTTATCATATTCCGCATGAGTTAGTACATGGCGGATAAAGACTTTTTGATACTCGTAATCTACCAAAGCAATAAGTCGATATTTGTTGCCGCCAATGTTAAAGACTGTGAGATTGCCTACTAAATCGGCTGAAGGGAAGAGTTGGCGTAACTCTACAAAACTCTGCCATTGAGCTAGAGATGTGAGTTTGTACCATAGTTTCAAGCTCGTTTCTGCATCAGGATGCTTTTTCCAGAACTCTGTGAGTCTGGAGCGGGTGATTATATGCATAATAATCTGTATAAATTTTTAGAATTTTATAAGTTTTCATGGTCAGATTCATGGTTTTTCTTGGTTGATTAGAGTAATCTTAGCAAATTGCGAAGTTAGGTGTAAATCAACAGGCATATCGATTCTCTGGATGTATCCATCCCAATGCCAATGCACTGTCAAGTTCTACCACCCCAACCTTGGGATAAAAAAGCATTTGAGGAGTCACTCGGAATTACTTTGCCCTTAGCTATCATCAACCTTTGGGATAGAACATCAGGGTTACATTTATTTGAGGATGTAACCTATGGGCAGTGGGGTCTAATATTCTGGTCTCCAGATCGGGTGATTACAGAGCAAGACAAACGAATTGCCCAAAGGCAAGAAGATTTCCGTCTTGGAGACTTAATCATCGCAGAGTTCTTAGGTGATAGTGACCTTCTTGTACTAAGGTGCGATGCGACTGCCCCAGACTTCGGCAACGTGATAATTGGACTACCGTTAGACTCCCGTGAGGAATGGTATCTTGCTGCCAACTCCTTAGAAAATTTCTTGAGTCAGTTTCTAGCAGCCAATGGAGACAAATTTTGGGAAAACCAAGCCCAACTTACGGCTTGAGGAACAGGCATTGCCCAAGATCATATACAGTCAGCTTGGTCTTTTACCGAGCAAAGCGATCGCACCTCATCTTATCTACGATGCAAAAGTATAAGCGCCCAACCACACACTCATCTGAAGACACCCGAAATGGTCAAATCTCAAAGCCAACTCACCCTAGAAGAATTTCTCGCACTGCCGGACAATGATGTGGCTTATGAGTTAATCGATGGTGAGGCAGTGCCCAAGATGTCTCCTAAATTTTTTCACTCTACCGTGCAAAAAGCTCTGTTACTCCTCCTCGACCCGTGGAGTGAGGGTCGAGGGCGTGTTTACACAGAATGGGCAGTAACATTGAAACGTCAAGGGAAAGACTGGGTGCCAGCGCCAGACCTCCTCTACATCTCCTACGAACGTCTACCAGCAGACTGGATGCAGGATGAAGCTTGTCCTACCCCTTGCGAACTAGCGATCGAGATTATTTCTCCGGGACAAACCTTTGGAGAACTCACAGCCAAAGCTACCGACTACCTAGCTGCTGGTGTCCTAAGAGTTTGGATTGTAGATACGCAAGCTAGAAGTATCACCGTTTTTTATCCAGATGCGCCCCCTCAAACCTGCACGGGAACGATGTCACTGGCAGACCCGATTTTCCCTGAACTACAACTCACCCCTGAGCAAATTTTCCGAAAAGCAGGGTTATCGAAAAATTAAGAGTCAACTATCAAATGCTCCAACGACAAGTGCGATCTGCTGACAAGCAGCAGCGCAAGCTATCGCATCTTTACCTTACTTGAAACCCCAAGCCGCGATCGCAAGACACCCCCAACCCACCATAAACGCCACACCGCCTAAAGGCGCGATCGCACCCAACCACTTAATCCCACTCAAACTCAAGGCGTATAAACTACCCGAAAATAGAGCAACGCCGATAATAAAAGCCGAACCCGATGCCGTCAAGAAATTTTGCGAACTCTCAGCACGAGTTAACAACAATGCCACCATTAGTAGAGCTAGAGCGTGATACATCTGATAGCGAACACCTGTCTCAAAAATGTCTAGGGCACGCTCCGTTAACTTTTCCTTTAGGGCGTGGCTAGCAAACGCTCCAGCACCCACGGCTAAGCCGGCAAGAATAGCAGCGATCGCAATAAAAATTCGAGTCATAAATTAACTTTTATCACCTAAAGAACGAAGTAATAGAAAATACCACCTTCTTCATTAACACCAAAATCAGCATCGAACTCTTTAGCTTTCTCATCTAAATATTGCTGTGCCGCAGCGGCAGGGAGCTGAGCCTCCATGGCAAACCGCATGACGGTGATTTGCCCATTACCTTGTTGAAGCAATCGATAAAACGTAGAGTGAAGGCGATCGCATCCTTCATTTTGATTTTTGCGCTTGAGGCTCCAGGCTAACCACCCACCCCAGGCAGCCGCCGGAAACCCAAACACCAAACCGCCTATGGCATCCATCCGATCCTCTGGGGTGGCGTCTTTCCTTGTTAGCACAACCACTGGAACCATTAAAAACACAAAACCAATAGTGAGAAGCAAACCCGCAGAGATTTTTTTGAATTGCTTCATGATTACAATTCTGGTTGGATGAGTTCTATTTAGTTTAAATCTCTTTTTCTTTTGCGCTTCTTTTTTTTGGGTAAGGCAGGAGGAACTGTATCAATTGGAAGCGCTATAGATTGAGCGTTAATCGCTCCACTGTTGAAAAAATAAAAAATTTCGCCCTGATCGTTGACCTCGAAATTGGCATTGAACACTCTAGCTTGTTCATCCAAAAATTGCCTTGCTTCGGTTCCGCTTAGTTTTGCCTCCATCGCAAACTGGAGAAGCGTAATCTGCCCTTTGCTTTGTCTTACAAGTCCGTAGAAGATGGATTGCAGGCGATCGCATTTTTCTTTCTTCCCTTGTTGATGCAACTGCCAAGCCATCCATCCGCCTGCGCCAGTCAGAGGTAAGCCAAAGAGGAGACAAGCGATTGCATCGCTGCGTTGCTCCTCCGGGCTAATTTGGGAATCAAATGGAGTACTAGCTGCGGCTATCAAACAAATACTTCCTAGCGTGAGTAGGAAGCCTGCTGACACTTTCTTGATGAGCTTCATGGCTTTAGTTATTGCATGAATGCCACCAAAATTCTAACCTCATTTACGAGTCGCTTCCAGAAGGCGAGAGAAATAAAAGCGAGTACTCGTCATTGCACTACGCTGAATCGAAAAGCCGTTATCTTCCAAGATTTTGATGATGTCGGCTTCACGATGCAAGTAAGCGCGGGTGGTTTTACTCGGTCCAGGAAACAACTCTCCAATTTTCTTGAACAGACTGTAAAACAAGGTTTTGGGAGCAAAGCTGAGAATCAGGCGAGACTCAGCCAGCGAAGCCAGATGGCTAATCATTTGGGCGGCTTTATCTTGGGGATAGTGAATCAGCACATCCAGGCAAATGACGGTGTTGTATTTGCCACTCAATCCCTCTAAATCTTGGGCGGCAAACGTAAGATTGTCTGCATTACCCAAACTCTCTTTTGCTCTGTCTCTGGCTTCCTCTACCATTTTTTCCGAGATATCGCTGCCAAAGACTTTAGCACCCGCTTTTGCCAAAGGAATACTCAGGCTACCAACGCCACACCCTGCATCACAGATGGACAAACCCGCTAAATTGCCATCCGCCTCCAGCCAACTGAGGAGGGTATCGACGGTTTGCTGATGTCCTGTGCGGATATCGAGCTGGACT